>JACDAF010000046.1 GCA_013695575.1 Chloroflexota bacterium
GGACATCCCGCGCTCCTTGAACGACCTGCTCGGCGCCCGCTTTCGCGGGAGGGTCGCGACTACCCCCGATGTCTCGACGCTCGACCGGCTCGCGAGCCCCGACGTCTGGGCTCCGGACAGGGCCCTCTCCTTCATCCGCAGGCTCGCACCGCAGATCGGCGGCGTGATCCAGTGCGGCGAGGAGGGCCGGATCATGAACGGTGAATTCGACGCGCTCGTGTACGACTGCGGGAGTGCCCGCGCGGCCCAGCTGAAGGCCGAGGGCGCGCTGATCGGCTGGTCCGTCCCGTCGGATGCCGCGTTCCTTCGATACCTCTACATGGGGGTGCCAACGAGAGCCGCCCACCCGAACGCGGCGAAGCTCTGGGTGAACTACATGCTGGGCCGGCAAGCGCAGGACCTCATGTTCCAGTACCAGTTCGCGGATCACCACCTGCTCCCGGGCTCTCGTTCCTTTGGCGAGGTGGACCGCGCGACAAAGGCCGGCGTCAAGTTCTACGAGCTGACCGTCGAGTCGCTCCAGGCCGAGGAAGCCCGCGGATTCAAGTCCACGGCGCCTGAGATCCAGACGTTGCTCCTCCGAGGTCTCCCGCCGGTCCGAAGGTAGGACGGCGCACGTCGGCACGGAGTCGCGACCTCGAGCGATAGTCAAACTGGATCAGGCGGGAACCGGACGAAGATCATCTCGCGCGGGAGAACACGATGAGCAAGGCGGCGCTGCTCGCCGGCGACGGACTCGCGAGCGCGGTTCACCCGAATCTCGGCCACAACCTGACCGCGGTCGCGGGCGGCACCTTGGTCGCGGACGCACCGTGGTCCTCCGCATCGAGCGCGCCGTCAGCAGTCCGATCGATGAGGAGGTCGCTGTCGTGCCGCCGGTGAGGCCGGCGCAGACCTAGCGCGTCAGGCGTTCTTCCATCCGCGAAAGGTGGGGAATGGTAAAGGAGAAGACGGGCCGGAAGGTCAAGCGCAAGCGCGGCGGCATCCCGGCGAAGGCACAGAAGGTCGATCGGCTCGCTGCAGCCAAACGCGCAGCACAGGCGACGCGGGCGCGCTGGATCGCGTGGGAGGCCGGGACCGCGCGAGGCGAGCACTGGAGCGCCGCACTCACGGTCCGCATCGCAATGCTCGCAGGGGCGATCCTAACGGCGTGGGCAATCGTCGTCATGATCACGACGCCACGCATCACCTTCAACGATGGTCTCGGATACCTCGACGGACAGACGTATGCGGCAGCGGTTCGCGTCCTGCGCGGCGAGCTTCAGGTCGAGATGTCCGCGCCCTACGTGTACCGCGTCGCGCCGCTCGCACTGCTTGCTCTGTCCGGCGCGCCGCTGGTCCCCGCGTTCCTGGCGCTCAACCTCGGAAGCCTCATCCTGTGCGGCCCGCTGCTCATCCTTCTCATGCGCCAGTTCCGTGTCGCTCCTCACGTCGCATTGATCTGTATCGCGTGGTGGGCAGTGCTCCCGGCCGGGTTTCGATTTGCCGCCTACTACCCGATCTTGCTGGACGGTGCCGGCTCGCTCGCGATGCTCGCGACAGTGCTCGCCGCGCTGATGCCATCTGCACTCGCGTTCGCGTTCCTTTTGCCCGCAGCCATCCTGACGCGGGAGACGGCGATCACGATGCCGGCCCTCCTCGCGGTCACCCAGGCGCGCTTCGGCCTCGGTCGCGCAGTGGTGATCACACTCGCGGCCAGCGTCGCGGGCGTTGCCGCATTCATCGCGGTGCGCACCTGGCCGCCGATCGAACCCGCTTCCGGCTCCACGCTCCTAGGCGACGTGGCTCGGAACTTTGACTGGATCCGGACGAATGCTTCGGAGCGTGCCTGGCGATACCTGGCGGCACCGTTCCTCACGCTCGGGGTCCTCACGATCGTGCCGTTCGTCGCCCCGCGGCAGACGAGGGCCGCCCTCACGCAGGCGCCCGCGCTGGCCGTGTATCTGGTCGCTGTCCTGGTAGCTGCGGCGATCGGCGGGGAGGACTTCGACCGGTTCGCTTTCTGGCTCGCTCCAGTCCTCGTCGTGTTGAGCGCTCGAGCGTTGACCGAATCCCGTGCGGGGACGCTTCTGTTGGTCGCGCTCTCCGGCGTCCACATCGCGCTCGCGTGGGCTGCGGCGCCGGTTGACGGCAGCGAGGTCGCCTATCGCGACGCAGTCGTTGCGCTGATGCCGATCCAGCGCGTGCTACAGCTGATCGGCGCGTACGTGCTTGCTGTTGCTGTGCTGCTCGTGCTTGTGCGCACGCTGCGCGCACCGGCAGACACCGTGGGGAGACGACGCCGAAAGGCGGGAGGCTCTCGGCCTCGCGGGACCAGCGATGGCCCCGCGGCACGTGGCGGAGCTCGTGACTGAGCGTCGTTCGAAAGGGTTCTCCGCCACCTCCTCGGGTCGACACGGTGGCAGTGCACGCTAGGCGCCGCGCAGCTGACCTCAATTCCAGACGGACTGACGACGAGGGGGCCGGCATGCCGGCCCCCTCGTCTTTCTGGTCGCTCGATGCTTCGCGGTGCGGCTACGGGTCCCTGAAGATCCAGAGGCCGCTGTCGCGATCGCTCGCGAGGATGAGCCTCGTCCCGTTCGGGAGCGTGTGGAACTCGACGCCCCAGAAGTCGTTGCCCGTGGGCGAGAGATAGCCGCCGACCTCAACGAGGCAGGGTGACGTATCGCCCTGGGCCGCGCAGGTGGTTGCATTCTCCGTTATCTGGATCGCCCGCAGACCTCCTGAATAGTAGGAGAGGTACGCGAGCGTGGGGTCGTACGGGTCGGTCGCGACCTCGTGCACGCTCAGGTCCCCGAAGCCCGTCGCGAAGGCGGGATCCATCGCCTGGGGGATCGCGAACGTGTCCAGATCGGTCAGTGTCGCGCTCGTAGCTCCGATCGAGACTCCGAACAGATGAACGTAGCCCCACCCGTCGAAGGTCTGGTCAAGGTCCGTGATGGCATCGCCGGTGGTCCCGATCGCGATCGGGGCACGCTGGGGAGTGCCGTCCAGGCACGCCGCCAGATTGAAAGGCACGTCGAACAGATCGAACCCGGAATCGCGTCCGATGAAGATCGTGGGGATCGCAGCCTGCAGGTTGGGGGAAAAGACGCCCGTGCAGGCATCGGAACCCTCGCGGTTCATGATGATCATCGCCAGGTAGCCGGCACGGATGACGTTCTGCGCCTTCTCCTCGAAGGTGCAGAGCCCGCGCTCGACGACGGCGACCTGCCCGACGGTCGCCGTGGGGACCGCTGGGTCACCGTTGCAGGCTCGGCCGACGAAGACCGGCGTGCCGGTGAGGCCGTCGAGGGCCGCGAAGCTTGTCTGCCTGCCGAGCTTGGCCAGGAAGGCATCAGGCTCGGCAGTCTTCAGCTGATACCGATACGGGTCGAAGTCCTCGTCCGCGCCAATGACGTAGCGTTGGCCCGCCGGGAACAGGGCCGTGAACTCCGCCTGGTGGCCGTTGCCCTCAGGCGTGAGCGAACTGCCGTTCTGCTGCAGCAGCTCCGGATCGACGGCGGCGTAGTCGCTGTCGCCGAGGAACCTCGGGCTGGCGGGGTTCGTCACGTCGAGCAGCACGTACCCGCCGTCCCAGTAGGAGAGCAGCATGATCCAACGGCCGTTGATCTCCTTAACCACCATGTCGTGGAGGAACGAGTCCGTCAATGCGAGCTCTGGCTGCGAGACCGCGAACTGGTTCAGGTCGAACTCGCCGATGAGCACTGGCTTCTTCGGGTCGGTGATGTCGAAGATGTCGACGTCCGAGGCCTCCTCGTCGTCGGTCGCGACGAGATACGCGCGCGCGCCGGCGTCCCACATGAAGGCGCTGTGCGTCTGGTTCACGTCCGGCCTGTCCCGCACGCCGCCGATGGTGATGTCGCCGAAGTGCTCGCTCAGCTTCTTGGGCTTGAGCGGGTTTGTGACATCCCACAGCGAGACGCCACCCTTGTAGTTCTTCCCACACCCCTCGTGGTTCATGAGCAGGACGTCACCCGTGAACTTGGCCGTGTCGATGTGGATAACCTGCAGGCCCTCCCCCACGAGGGTGTCCTGATGGGTGGCGATGAACCCGACCTCGACCGGGCGCGTCGGATCCGAGATGTCGATGATGTAGACGCCGCCATCAGGGGATCTCTGACCGCCGGTCTCGGGTCCGGCGCAGTCCTCGCCACCCCAGCGGGCAAGGTACGCGTAGTTGCCGAACGCGGTCACATCCCCGATGAGGTCTGGCTCTGCGTCGTGGACCGTGACCTGGCCGACGAACGCGATCTTTCCCCAGGCGCCGGTGCCGAGGAGATGACCGTCATCGATCCCGTGCTGCCCGTCGTGCGCGACGCCGATGCCGGATCCCAGCCAGCTGACGGCAAGCGTGAGCGTGAGTGCGAGCGCGAGAGTCCTTCGCATGGATCCTCCCCCTGTATTCTCCGGGCGCTCCGCCAAAGCGAGGGCACAACGCGAGGTCGCGGGCGGCGCGCTGCACGGACCCTAGCACGCCCGAGCACGCGTACGGCCTGCCCAAAGACCACTCCTCTGCGCGCGATCGATCACGCCCCCGCCACGCACCGGATCGGCTCCGCTCGCTCCCGTTGCGCCCGTCACGTTCGATCCCGGTCACGCCGTCGCGAGCGCGGTACGTGTTGCGTGGTCCGCAGCTCGCACGGTCCCCGCGACCAACACCGATCCGGGTCTAGGTCTAGGAGTTCTTGGAGCAGCGCTCGCGCAGGCGCACGAGCGCGCGTGAGCGCGCGCGGCACACCCCTGACTCGGAGAGGCTGACTCGCTCGCCGATCTCGCGGAGCGTCATGCCGCGGCCGTACGACAGCACGAGGACCTGACGCTCGACCGCCGGCAGTGAGCGCAGCTCCGCCCAGACGCGGTCCCAGCGCTCATCGCGCCGCGCTCGGCACCGCGCGACCGTCGGCGGCTCGGCGCCATGCTCCATGTAGCGGTCGAGGGATACCTCGACGGCAGGTGACGGGAGGTCCGGATCAGTCTCCCGCGCGACGCGAAGCGCGCGCCGTGCGGAGCGCGTGAGCGGGTCGCGCTCGCGCAGCGCGTCGAGGATCTGGCCGCGCACGCGGCGTGCGGCGTACGCGCCGAAGCCCGCCTCCGACCCCTCGCGGTACCGGCGGGCTGCTTGTACGAGCCCGACCACACCCCAGGCCAGGAGGTCCTCCCGGTCCGCACCGCGGCAGCGCGCGTCGATCGCGCGCGACGCGACTGCACGAGCGTACGGCAGGTGCGCGACGATCCGCGCATCGACGGTCTCGGAGTCGTCCGAGTCGCGAGAGCTCATGGCCCGAACGTACGGAGACGTCGCGAGGGGTGTCAATATCGCCATCGGCACCTTGTCCACATCGTCGCGCCAGGTGAGAGGAGCACACGTGGAAGTCGACGTGACCCGACTGGGACACCGGATCGCGGAGCTGTCCGCGATCGGGGGGACCGGCCCAGCGATCACGCGGCTCGGTCTCTCGCGTGAGGAGCAGGCCGCACGCGAGCTTGTCGGAGGCTGGCTGACCGCGCGCGGCGCGAGCGTCCGCCGCGACGCGGCGGCGAATCTCGTCGCGCGCTTCGGTGGCGACGGTCCGGCCATCCTCGTCGGCTCGCACCTCGACTCGGTCCCCGAGGGTGGCCGCTTCGACGGCGCGCTCGGGGTGCTGTGCGCGGTCGAGGCGATCGACGCACTGCTCGACGACGGCGTGCGTTTCCGCCGGCCCATCGAGGTCATCGCGTGGAGCGACGAGGAGGGCGCGCGGTTCGGGATCGGGCTGTTCGGGAGCTGCGCCGCGTTCGGCCGGCTGCCGGAGAACGCGGCGGCGCGCGCGGATCGCGACGGCATGACCATCGCCGACGCCCTGCGCTCGCTCGGTGAATCCGGAGATCCGACGCGGGCGCGGCGGGCCGATGCCGCGGTCTCCGCGTACCTGGAGCTGCACATCGAGCAAGGTCCGCGGCTCGAGCGCGCCGGCGTTCCGCTCGCCGTCGTGTCGGCGATCGTCGGCATCTTCCACGGGCGCGTCACCGTCCGCGGCCGGCAGGACCACGCCGGCGCCACCGTGATGGGAGAGCGCAAGGACGCGCTCGTGGCCGCCGCGGAGATGGTCGTCGCGGTCGAGCGTATCGCGCGGGCGGTCCCGGACGCGGTCGGCACCGTGGGCGAGCTCGTGCCGAAGCCAGGCGCCAAGAACGTGATCCCCGGCGAGGTCAGCTTCTCGCTCGACATCCGCGCGCCCAGGGAGGATGACCTCGAGCGGATCCTGCGCGAGCTTCGCGCCGAGATGCGCCGGATCGGAGACGCCCGCGGCGTTACCTCATCCGTCGACGTGCTCGCGCGCGTGCCGGTGGCGCCTCTCGACCTTCCTCTCCGTGAACTGCTGCTGCGATCCGTGAAGGCCGTCGGCGTCGAAGCGCCGCTCCTCGTGTCCGGAGCCGGGCACGATGCTCAGAACCCCCAGCTCGCGGGCATCCCCACGGGGATGATCTTCGTGCGGTCCACCGGCGGCAGTCATACCCCGATCGAGTGGTGCGACGTCGCGGATGCCGCGCTCGGGGCCGAGGCGCTCGCGGGCGCGCTGCGCGAGCTCGCCGCCTAACGCACAAGCCACCCTGTGGAGCGTCGTGGCTCGTCCTTCCCACCCTCGTGCGCTAGGCTGGCGCTGTCCGCCAGTTGACGTCAACTGGCGGGCCGGAGGTGCCGTGGCGACCGTCGTAGCTGGCTATCGCATCGGCGAGCTCGCACAGCGAGTCGGCCTGACCGAGCGGACGATCCGCTACTACGAGGAGCTGGGTCTCCTCGACTCGGCGAAGCGGCAGGGCGGCGGCCAGCGCGTCTACACCGACATCGAGGTGCGTCGGCTGCGGTTCATCCAGAAGCTGAAGATGCTCGGGCTCTCGCTGCAGGAGATGACCGAGCTCGAGCGCCTGTACCGCCGCCACGGGTCGAATCGCGAGGTGCTGCCGCGACTCGTCGAGCTGCTCGACTCGCACATCGCGACGACCGAGGAGCGCATCAGCGAGCTCGCCGCGCTCCGCGACGAGATCCGCTCCTACCGCGAGCGCGTGACTCGCCGTTTGCTCTCCGGCGTGGACAGCGGATGAGCGACCACGCCGTCATTCTCGGAGCGGCGCGCACGCCCATCGGCGCCTTCCTGGGCGGGCTCGCGCCGCTCACCGCGCCGCAGCTCGGCTCGATCGCGATCCGCTGCGCGATCGAGCGCTCCGGGGTGCGGCCCCAGGACGTCGACGAGGTCTACATGGGTCACGTCGTGCAGGCCGGCACGGGCCAGGCACCCGCGCGACAGGCATCGCTCGGAGCCGGGGTCCCGGAGTCCGTCCCGTGCACGACGGTGAACAAGGTCTGCGGCTCGGGCCTCAAGACCGTGATGCTCGCGGACCTGCAGATCCGCGCGGGGGAGTCGCGCTGCGTCGTGGCGGGCGGGATGGAGTCGATGTCGCAGGCCCCGTTCCTCGCGCGAGGCATGCGGACCGGGCTCTCGCTCGGCGAGCATGCCCTGCTCGACGCGAACCTCACCGACGGCCTGGTCGACGCCTACGGGGGCGAGCACATGGCGAACGCCTGCGAGCACGCGGTGAAGGATCACCGGCTTACGCGTGAGGACCAGGATCGCTTCGCGGTCCGGTCGTACGAGAAAGCGCTCGCAGCGCAGGCGAGCGGCGCGTTCGACCGGGAGCTCGTCGCCGTGGACGTCCCCGGCCGCAAGGGCGCGGTCACACGCGTCGACAAGGACGAGACACCGCGGCCCACGACGCTGGAGTCCCTCACGAAGCTCCGGCCCGCCTTCGACCCCGAGGGCACCATCACCGCGGGGAACGCCTCGAAGCTGAACGACGGCGCCGCGGCGGTCATCGTCGCGTCGGGGACGCGGTCCCGCGAGCTCGGCCTGTTGGCCCTCGCGCGTATCGTCGCGCAGGGCCAATTCGCGCGCGAGCCGCGGATGTTCGTCCTCGCGCCCACGGGCGCGATCCGCATCTGCCTCGAGCGGGCGGGCTGGTCGGTGGGCGACGTCGATCTGTTCGAGGTGAATGAGGCCTTCTCCGCCATCGAGGCGGTCCGGCGTGAGCTCGGTATCCCGGAGGAGCGCTTCAATGTGAACGGCGGAGCGGTCGCGCTCGGGCATCCCATCGGTGCGTCCGGCGCGCGCCTGCTCGTCACGCTGCTGTACGCGATGCGCGCTCGCGGCAAGCGCCGTGGCCTGGTGTCGCTCTGCCTCGGCGGCGGTGAGGCCGTCGCGCTCGCGGTCGAAGCGCTGTAGTGGCCCGTCAGTAGGGTGCCGCTCGAGATCGCGGTCGTTGGCGCGGGGACGATGGGCGCGGGCATCGCGCAGGTCTGCGCGACCGTGGGGCTGCCCGTCGTGCTGGTCGACGTGTCCGACGAACAGCTGCGGCGGGGGCGGGCGAGCATCACCAATTCGCTTGGCAAGCTTGAGGCGAAGGGAGCATTGCCGCGGCCGGCCGCGGAGATCGAATCGGTCGTGCGCACGTCCACCGACGTCTCCGACGCGTCGCGCGCGGCTGTCGTCATCGAAGCGGTGTTCGAGGACGTGGCCGTGAAGACGGAGCTCTTCGAGCGCCTTGATCGCGTCGCCGGGCCGGCCACGATCTTCGCCTCCAACACCTCCTCGATCTCGATCACCCGGCTCGCGGCGGCGACGAAGCGGCCCGACCGCGTCGTCGGGCTGCACTTCATGAACCCGGTGCCGGTGATGGGCATCGTCGAGGTGATCCGGGGGCTCGACACCTCCGACCAGACGGTGGCGGCCGTGAAGCGGCTCGCGGAGAAGCTCGGCAAGCGCGCCGTAGAGTCGCGCGACGTGCCCGGGTTCATCGCGAACCGCGTGCTCATGCCCATGATCAACGAGGCCGTCTTCGCGCTCGCCGAAGGCGTCGGCAGCGCTGAGGATATCGACGCGATGCTGCAGGGCCTCAACTTTCCGCTCGGACCGCTCGCGCTCGCCGATCTCATCGGGCTGGATGTCTGCCTGGCGATCCTCGAGGTCCTGCAGCGTGATTTCGGTGATCCGAAGTACCGTCCGGCGCCGCTGCTCCGGCAGTACGTTGCAGGGGGCCGCCTCGGGCGCAAGTCGGGCCGCGGGTTCCATCTGTACGCGTGACGACCGTCACCGGAGAAGCGGCGTTCGATCTCTCGCTGACGGAGGAGCAGCAGCTCGTCCAGCGGACCGCGCGCGGGTTCGCGGCGGAGCGGCTGCTGCCGCGCGCCGCGGAGTTCGACCAGAAGGGCGAGGTGCCGACCGAGATCGTGCGCGAGCTCGGCAGCCTCGGCTTCATGGGGATCAACATCCCGGACGAGTGGGGCGGCTCCGGGCTCGACATGGTCACGTACGTGCTCGCACTCGAGGAGATCAACCGCGCGTGCGCGTCGACCGGAGTGATCATGTCGTCGCACGTCTCGCTCGTGTGCGACCCCCTGCTCCGCTTCGGCTCGCCTGAGCAGAAGTCGCGCTTCCTCCGGCCCCTCGCGTCCGGCGAGCAGCTCGGCTGCTTCGCGCTCTCGGAGCCGGGGGCCGGCAGTGACGCAGCCGCGATGCGCTCGAGCGCGCGCCGCGACGGGGATGGCTGGGTCCTGAACGGCACCAAGAACTTCATCACGAACGGGGCCCGTGCCGACGTCGCGCTCGTCTTTGCACAGACCGATCCCGCACAGAAGCATCGCGGCATCGCCGCATTCATCGTCGAGCGGGGCACCCCCGGCTTCTCCGTCGGGAAGCTCGAGCACAAGCTCGGCATACGCGGGTCTGACACCGCGCAGCTCATCTTCCAGGACTGCCGCGTCCCCGACGCGCACCTGCTGGGGGCCGCGGATGAGGGCTTCAAGATCGCGCTCGCGACGCTCGACGGCGGCCGCATCAGCATCGCGGCACAGGCGGTCGGGATCGCCCGCGCCTGCCTCGAGGACTCTGTCGGATACGCGAAGGAGCGGGAGGCGTTCGGCCAGAGGATCGGTGACTTCCAGGCGATCCAGTGGATGATCGCGGATATGGCCACGGGGATCGACGCCGCGCGACTCCTCACCTGGCGCGCCGCGGCGATGAAGGACCGCGGCGAGCGGTACGGACCTGACGCCGCGATGGCCAAGCTCTTCGCCTCGGACGTGGTGATGAAGGCCGCGCGCGATTGCATCCAGATCTTCGGCGGCTACGGGTACCTGACCGACTTCCCCGCGGAACGGCACTACCGCGACGCGAAGATCACGGAGATCTACGAGGGCACCAGCGAGATCATGAAGCTCGTCATCGCGGAGGACATGCTCGGTGAGTGAGCGCGCCTCCTCCTCGATCCAGGCCCCGATCCAGGCGAGGAATGGCTTTGCCGCGACGAGCCGCAGGGCCCCCGCGAGCCGTCGCAGCCGAAGGCAGCGACGGGCGCGGGGATAGGATGACCGCGCCGACGCAGGGGATCCTCGTCATCGTGCTGGCGGCCGCCGTGGCGCTCGGCTTCGGGATCGGCGGCTACCGCGTCTGGAAGCTCTACCGCTATATGCGCCTCGGGTGGGACGAGGACCGCAGCGACCGTCCGGCCACGCGGCTGCGCGACGAGCTCGTGATCTACCTCGGGCAGAGCAAGCTGTTCAAGCGTCCGTACCTCGTCCGCGGCCTCGCGCACGCGCTCATCTTCTGGGGCTTCCTCGTCATCACCCTCGGGACGGTCGACCTCCTGCTGAACGGCATCTTCGGCCTGCACGTACCCGGCACCGAGACCGGCCTCTTCGCCTGGACGATCGACCTCTTCGCCATCGCCGTGCTCGCGTCGATCGCGCTCGCCGCGGTGCGGCGGATGTTCTTCCGGCCGCCGACCATGCACGTCGCGCCCGGCGGCTACGTGATCCTGGTACTCATCGGCGTGCTCATGTTGTCGCTCCTGGTCTTCGAGTCCGCCGGGATCGCGGCGGAGCTGGTGAAACAGGGCTTCACCCCCCCACCGCTCGCGGGCCTCTTCGCGCCCGCAGTGCGCGGTCCGTACGCCCACCTCGTCTTCGCCGGCGCGTGGTGGGTCCACGTGCTCACCGTGCTCGCGTTCGCGGCCTACCTCCCGCACACCAAGCACCTGCACATCGTGACCACGCTGCCGAACGTGCTGTTCCGCAGCCAGCGCCCGCGCGGCGCGCTGCGCGCGATGGCGGACCTCGAGGAGCAGGAGACGTTCGGCGCGGCGACGATGCGCGACTTCTCGTGGAAGCAGCACCTCGACGGGTATACGTGCACCGAGTGCGGCCGCTGCTCGGACCAGTGCCCGGCGCTCGCAACCGGCAAGCCGCTCGACCCGCAGAAGATCGTCCTCGACGTGCGTGACCTCCTGCTGCGCGAAGGTGATCTCCTGATGCGTGACGTGCATGCGTCGGGGACCCCGCCCGCGCACCAGACGGAGACGAAGCCCGAGGAGCTCTGGGCCTGCACGACCTGCGCGGCGTGCGTCGAGGCGTGCCCGGTGACGATCGAGCACGTGGACAAGATCGTCGACATGCGCCGCTTCCTCGCGATGATGGAGTCCGCCGCTCCGCCGGAGGCGCAGCGCGCGCTCACGAACATCGAGCGCGCGGGTAACCCTTGGGGGGAGTCGCGTGAGGCACGGGCGGACTGGGCGGACGGTCTCGAGATCCCGACCCTCGCCGAGAAGCCCGACGCCGAGTATCTCTACTTCGTCGGGTGCGCCGCCTCGTATGACCGTCGGAACCAGCGCGTCGCGAAGGCGCTCGCGGCGATCCTCCGCTCCGCCGGGCTCTCCTTTGCGATCCTCGGCCGGGAGGAGACCTGCAACGGCGACCCCGCGCGGCGCATCGGCAACGAGTATCTCTGGCAGATCCAGGCACAGGCGAACATCGAGGCCTTCGACCGCTACAGCGTGCGGAAGGTCATCACGAGCTGCCCGCATTGCTTCAATACCATCGCGAACGAGTTCCCCCAGCTTGGGGGACGCTATGAGGTCGTGCACGCACTCACGCTCGTTGATTCCCTCATCAAGGAGGGCCGGATCAGGATGGCGCGCGAGGGGCCGGTCGACCGAGGCAACGTCGCGGGCCATCCGGAGAGGACGACCTCCTCCCTCGACCTCGCCGGCGGTCGTGAAGTGGTGGCCTACCACGACCCGTGCTACCTCGGCCGCCACAACAAGATCTACGACGCGCCGCGCGCCGTCATGGACGCGGTGCCCGGGGTGGAGCGCGTCGAGATCGAGCCGCACCACCGCGAGCGTGGGTTCTGCTGCGGTGCCGGAGGCGGCCGTATGTGGATGGAGGAGCAGGTCGGCCAGCGGGTGAACCACCGCCGCATCGACCAGCTCCGCGCCGCGCAGGCCGACGCGACGAAGGTCGCGAGCGGGTGCCCGTTCTGCCTGATCATGCTGGAGGAGGGTGTCGGCGCGAAGGGCCTGCAGGAGCAGGTGCGCCCCGTTGACGTCCTCGAGCTCGTGGCGTCGCGATTGGAGGGATCTGCAGATGCATCGCACTGACGACCGGATCGCGCCATGAAGCTCCTCGTCTGCGTGAAGCAGGTACCCGATTCGACCGTCCGTGTGAAGGTCGCAGGTGACCAAAAGGCGATCGTCCCCGAGGGCGTCACCTGGGCGATCTCACCGTACGACGAGTACGCGATCGAGCTGGCGCTCGAGCACAAGGATGCGAACCCCGGCACGACCGTGGGCGTCATCACCGTCGGCCCCCCGCGCGCGCGAGACGCGCTGCGCCAGGCGCTCGCGATGGGCTGCGACGACGCGACCCTCGTCACCGGTGCCGACGTCGAGACGCTCGGTGGGCTCGCGACGGCACGCGCCCTCGCGAAGGTCGTTGATGAGGTCACGCCGGATCTCGTGCTATGTGGGAAGCAGGCCTCCGACGACGACCAGGGCTTCGTCGGTCAGGCACTCGCGGAGACGCTCGGCTGGCCGCACGTCGCGATCGTGACGAAGTTCGTGGCTTCCGACGGCGGCACCGAGATCTGGAAAGAGGTCGAGGGCGGCCACGAGGTCTGGAAGGCGTCCGGGCCGGCCGTGCTCACGGTCCAGAAGAGCCAGAAGGACCCGCGGTACCCCTCCCTGCCCGGGATCATGAAGGCGAAGAAGAAGGAGATCCCCGAGAAGGACCTCGCGTCGCTGGGTGCCGACCTCGGCGGTCCGAGCGTCGAGATCCGCGCGATGGAGCCGCCTCCGGCGCGCAAAGCCGGCCGCGTGATGAAGGACGGCGATCCGAAGGCATTGGCCGCGGAGCTCGCGAAGCTCTTACGTGACGAGGCAAGGGTCCTATGAAGGTCTGGGTCATCGCGGAGCTCAAGGAGGGCGAGCTGCGCCGGGTCTCCCTCGAGGCCGTCGCGAAGGCGACGGAGCTCGGCGATGCCGACGTGCTCGAGCTGCACAGCGACGAGCGCGCGTCCGCGCTCGCGGGGGCCACGGCGCTGGCCGAGCGCGCGCGGGCCGGGGCTCCCGATCTGATCCTCGTCGGAGCCACGCCGGCGGGTCGCGACCTCGCCGCGCGCCTCGCCGCAAAGCTCGGCTGGACCTACCTCTCCGAGTGCGCTGAGCTGCGGATCGAGGATGGACAGGCGGTCGCGGTCCGCTCCATGTACGCCGGCAAGGTCCGTGCGACCGTTTCCGGCACGCTGCCCGCGGTCGTGAGCGTCCGGGCCGGGATCGCACAGGTCGCTGACGCCGCCCCACCGCGGCCGGGATCCGTGCAGGTCGCGCCCTCGGGCGAGGGCCTCGAGTTCGTCCGCTTCGAGGAGACGAAGACGACTGGGACGCGCGTCCCGCTCGGGGAGGCTCGCGTCGTCGTGTCAGGCGGTCGCGGGCTCAAAGGTCCGGAGAACTGGAAGCTCGTCCAGGATCTCGCCGACGTCCTCGGCGCCGCTCTCGGGGCGTCGCGAGCCGTCACCGACGCGGGCTGGCGCCCGAACGAGGAGCAGGTCGGCCAAACCGGCAAGACCGTCACGCCCGATCTGTACATCGCCCTCGGGATCTCCGGTGCGATCCAGCACCTCGCCGGCATGTCCTCGAGCAAGGTCATCGTCGCGGTGAACAAGGACCCGGATGCCGACTTGCTCAAGATCGCCGACTACGCGGTCGTCGCCGACCTGTTCGAGTTCGTCCCGGCGTTCACCGAAGAGCTGCGCAAGGTGGTCGCACGTGACTGAGCGACGAGCGTGACGCCGTTCGTGAGCGGCACCGACCGCGAGCTCGCGGAGGCGGTGCGGGGGTTCGCCCGCGGGATCCTGGGCCGCATCCCCGCCGCGGAGGAGTCCGGCGAGTTCCCGCGTGACCTCATCGGGGAGCTGGCCTCGCTCGGGGTGCTGGGACTCACCGTGCCCGAAGCCGATGGGGGCGTGGGCGCCTCGGCCGTGGCGTTCGCGCTCGTGCTCGAGGAGCTCGCCGCGGTCTGGCCGTCGCTCGCCGTGGGCGTAGCGGTCAACAGCGGCATCGTGGCGGGGACGGTCGCGCGGCTCGGCACGCCGGGCCAGCGCGCGCGGCTCCTGCCGCAGCTGATGGATGGCCGCGGTCTGGCCGGGTTCTGTCTTACGGAGCCGTCGTCGGGATCGGACGCCGCGTCGCTCCGCTCGACAGCGCGCCGGGATGGTGAGGGTTGGGTCATCGACGGGCAGAAGCTCTTCGTGACGAATGCCCGCTACGCGCCGTTCCTCATCGTGCTCGCGCGCGTCGGCGCTGCCGATCTGCAGCGCCCGCACGCGGGGATCACCGCGTTCGCGGTCCCGACCGATGTGGCGGGCGTGACGATCGGGCCGCCGGAGAAGAAGTCCGGGCTCCTCGCGTCAGAGACGAGTACCGTGACATTCGAGTCCGCACATGTCGGCGTGGAGAGCGTCATCGGCGAGATCGGTCGCGCCTTCGGTCAGGTCGCCTTGGCCGGCCTCGATGCCGGCCGGATCGGGATCGCCGCCCAGTCGGTCGGCATCGCGCGAGGCGCGCTCGACAGGGCCCGCGCGTACGCCCAGGAGCGGCGGCAGTTCGGACAGGCGATCGCGTCATTCCAGGCCGTGCGGCTCTCGCTGGCCGAGGCGCGCACCCACCTCGAGGCGGCGCGGATGCTCATGCTGCGGGCGGCGTGGCGAAAGGACGCCGGCCTGCCATACACCAGAGAAGCTGCTCAGGCGAAGCTCTACGCGAGCGAGATGGCCAACCGGGTCACCTACGCGGCGGTGCAGACCTTCGGGGGGTACGGGTACATGCGCGAGTACGGTGTGGAGCGCTACGCCCGCGACGCACGCGCAACATCGATCTACGAGGGGACGAGCGAGGTGCAGCGCCTGGTCATCGCGCGCGCTCTCCTGTCGGAGGCTGCATGACGGCTGACCGAGGGAGGGGTTCGACCGAGCGAACGAGGAAGGACGACTGGCTCGCGTCCCGGTACGCGGCGGCCACCGCGAAGCACCCCGAGCGGAAGGAGCGCTACAGCACGCTGTCCGACGAGCCGATCGACCCGCTGTACACGCCGGACGATCTCGCCGGCTTCGATCCCCGGCGCGATCTCGGGCTTCCCGGCGAGTTCCCGTACACCCGCGGCGTGCATCCGTCGATGTACCGCGGGCGGCTCTGGACGATGCGTCAGTTCGCGGGCTTTGGCAGCGCGGACGACACGAACCGGCGCTTCCATTACCTGCTCCAGCACGGCGTGACCGGGCTCTCCGTCGCGTTCGACATGCCGACCCTGATGGGCCGCGACGCGGACGACCCGCTGTCGCGCGGCGAGGTCGGCCGCGAGGGCGTCGCGGTGTCGTCGCTCGCCGACATGGAGATCCTCTTCGACCGGATCCCGGTCGGCGAGGTCACGACGTCGATGACGATCAACGGGCCTGCGTCGATCGTGTGGGCGATGTATCTCGCGGCCGCCGAGAAACAGGGCGTACCGCTCACGCGGCTCGGCGGCACGATCCAGAACGACGCGCTGAAGGAGTACATCGCGCAGCGCGAGTGGATCGTGCCCGTGAAGCCCGCCATGGACCTCGTGGTCGACACGTTCCGATTCGGCTCGCGCGAGGTGCCGCGCTGGAACACGATCTCGGTGTCGGGCTACCACATCCGCGAGGCCGGAGCGACGGCGCTCCAGGAGCTCGCCTTCACGCTCATCGACGGCCTCGAGTACGTCAAGTGGGGCGTAGCGGCCGGGCTCGACGTGAACGAGTTCGTGCCGCGCATCTCGTTCTTCTTCGACGTGCACAACGACTTCTTCGAGGAGATCGCCAAGTTCCGCGCGGCGCGCCGCATCTGGGCGCGCGAGATGCAGAAGCGCTACGCGCCGACGAACGAGCGTGCGCTCATGCTGCGGACGCACGCGCAGACCGCGGGCGTATCCCTCACGGCGCAGCAGCCGCATAACAACGTCGTCCGCGTGGCGCTCCAGGCGCTCGCCGCGGTCCTTGGCGGCACGAACTCGCTCCACACGAACTCGCTCGACGAGACCTACGCCCTCCCGACCGAGGAGGCCGTCACGCTCGCGTTGCGGACCCAGCAGATCATCGCGCACGAGTCGGGCGTGGCGGACACCGTCGACCCGCTCGCCGGCTCGTACTACCTCGAGGCGCTCACGGACCGGATGGAACTCGGGTTCCACCGATACCTCGAGACCATCGAAGGGCTGGGCGGCATGGTCGAGGCCGTGGAGCGTGGCTACCCGCAGCGCGAGATCACCGAGTCCGCCTTCCACTTCCAGCAGCAGGTCGACGAGGGCGAAAAGGTCATCGTCGGCATCAATAAGCATGTCGTCGCCGAGGACGTGAAGATCCCGAGGCTCGCCATCGATCCGGACGTCGAGCGGCGGCAGATCGAGCGCCTCGCTGACGTGCGAGCGAAGCG
Organism: Chloroflexota bacterium; assembly: GCA_013695575.1. Taxonomy (GTDB): domain Bacteria; phylum Chloroflexota; class Limnocylindria; order P2-11E; family P2-11E; genus JACDAF01. The sequence goes on from JACDAF010000046.1 coordinate 16,819, forward strand.
CGACGCCGGGCGCTGGCACGAGTCCATCCAGCGGCTTCGCGACGCTGCACGAGCGCGCGGGGAGCTCATGCCCGCGTTCCTCGACTGCGCGCGCGCGTACGCGTCGGTCGGCGAGCAGGTCGAGGTGTTGAAGGAGGTCTATGGCGTGTACCGGGACCCCGCGTACTTCTAAGTGGACGGACACGCGGGGATGACGAACGACGCGAGTC
>JACDAF010000055.1 GCA_013695575.1 Chloroflexota bacterium
TCATCGTCGTGAACTCGGCAACGGGGAAGCTCTACGCGATCGACACCGAAACGCTCGCGGTGAACGAGATCGACCTCGGCGGCGCGACACTGACCGCGGGCGATGGGATCCTGCTCCACGGGAAGACGCTCTACGTCGTGCGCAATCGCCTCAACCAGATCGCCGTCGTCGAGCTGGCACCGGACCTCGCGAGCGGGTCCGTCGTGGACGTGATCTTCGATGCGGCGCTCGACGTCCCGACGACGATCGCGCGCCACGGCAGCGCGCTGTACGCGGTGAATGCCCGCTTCACGACGCCACCAACCTCGACGACGACGTACACGGCGGTACGGCTCAAGCGTTAGGCACGATGTCCGGGAGCGCCGCGATGCTCCGGCGCTCCCGGGATGTCGCCGCCGCGCTCGGACTCGGACCCATACCTCTTCCTTGCACGGCCCCGGCAGCGTCTGCGCGATCAGTCGCGGCGATATCCCACCGGCAGGAGCACGTCGCCCTGCGTCGTCAGGTAGTAGACCTGCCACGCGTGGTAGCCGCGGAGCGTCAGCGACTCACTGCGCATGATCTCCGCGTACGCCGTCACCGCGCGCACGTAGCGCTGCGAGTTGTTGTAGCGGAACAGGGCGTTCTCGAGGTTCGCCGGCGCTCCGTTCGAGCGCAGGTAGCGCGCGGCCGCACGGATGGAGTCGCGGTCGCTGTTGATGTCTCCCTGGCCGAACGCGGCCCAGGTGGCCGGCATGAACTGCATCGGCCCCTGCGCGCCCGCGACCGACGTCCCGCGGATCCGGCCCATCCGCGTCTCGATGAGGTGGATCGCCGCGAGGTAGGACCAGGGGATGCCGAACTCGGCCTCGGCCTCTTGGTAGTAGCGCAGGAGCTCGTCCGCCGTAGCCGGCTCGATGATCCGCCAGCGCGGCAGATCCTGCTTCTCCCGGGGCGTGACGAGGGCGCGGAGGTCGATCCCCGCGTCGGCGTTCGCGGCCGCGACCGCTCGCAGCTCGGCCGGCAGCGCCGCCAGGAGCGGGGCGCGGAGCGCGGGGCGGTCGACGAGCCGCCGGTACACGAGCTGCTGCAGGTGGCCGGACCAGGCGAGGTCCTCGGCGCGGGCGGAGGGGTCACGGATCGTGCGTTCGGCTGCCTCGAGCTGCGCCGCGAGGGCGCTCGCGTCCTCGGCGGGGACCGGCACAAGGGGGCGGGACGTCGGTGTCGGCGTGGGCGTCGGTGTCGGGGCCGGAGGGGGAGTCGGTGAGGGCGTCGCGGGTACGGGTGCCGGGCTGACGCCCGTCACGGCTGCCGTCGGCGACTGCACCGGCGACTGCACCGCTGGGCCGCGCGGCGACGCACACGCGACGAGCAGCAACGTTGCGAGGGCGAGGCACCCGCGTACCGGCATCACGCGATGATGCGCCCTGTCGGATCCCCCCTGGGCCAGAGACCGCCCGCCAGAACGAGGACCGCGAGCCCCATGCACTCTGCGTCGTCTCGCTCGTGGGGCTCGCGGTCCCGCTCGTCACGCGTGCGCAGGATTCCCTGGTCTCAGCGCGCCGTCCGCTTGAGCGTGTCCAGGAGCTCCTCGAGGCGGTCGTACGTCTCGCGGGCGCCCTGCTCCATGCCCGACTCGATCATGCCCTCGAGATCCTCCTTGTTGCTGGAGACGCTGCGGCTGACGATTCGCGTGCGGCTTCCCCCGAGATCCTCGAACGTGATGTGGTCGGTCAGGATGTGGCCGGGCATCCCCTCCCACTCGAAGGTCTGGACGATCCGCTCCGGGGGGACGATCTCGCGGAACTCGCCCCTGAAGCCATTCTCGCTCCCGTCAGCCTCCTTGTGGACGAACCGCCAGGATCCACCGACCCGCACGTCCATCTTGTCGACGATGGTCGTTGTGCTTCGCGGTCCCCACCACTGCGGGATGAGCGCGGGGTCGGTGAAGGCTTTGAACACCAGGTCTCGCGGCGCGTCGAACACGAGGAAAAGGATGACGACCAAGCGGCTGCTGGGCACCCGGTCAGCATGTCGGGCTCATGACGATGGCGTACCGTGATCGCCGATCGGGTCCACGCCATGTTCGTTGTAGGAGGCTTCGATGGCGACAAGGGGTGCGACGATCGTTGCCGCGGGTCAGGGCCCAGCCGGCCGGCTGGGCGGTATGGG
>JACDAF010000218.1 GCA_013695575.1 Chloroflexota bacterium
AAGAACAAGGTGAACATCGCGATCCCGCTGGCGATCGCACGGATGGGCAAGGTGAAGATGGGCGGGAGCGGGCTCGTGAAGGGGCATCTCGCGAAGTTCGGGATCGACCTTGACGAGCTGGTCCGGACGGTCGAGCGGTCGGGTCCGATCGTCGATGTGAGCGACAACGAGGATCGCGTCCTCATCGTCGTTGAATGACCGCTGAGCGACGAGCGGCCTGGCCGCCGGGAGCGAGTCAGAGGTGACTGGCGCGTCGTGGTGAGGTCGCAGGCCGAACGCGAGGGACAGCAGTGACCGCGCCCGCGGTCGAGGTGACCGGGCTCGTCAAGGAGTTCGAGAAGGGTCGGCGCACGGTCTGGCAGCGCCTCAGAGGCGAGCCCGACCGGCGCGAGCGGTTCGAGGCGGTCGCGGGCATCGATCTCGTGGTGCACCCGGGCGAGATCTTCGGGATCCTCGGGCCGAATGGCGCCGGCAAGACCACGACGATGCGCATGCTCGCGACGTTGCTCCTGCCGACGCGGGGGCAGGCGCGCGTGTTGGGCATCGACGTCGTCGAGCAGCCGCGCGAGGTCCGCGCCCGCATGGGAGCGATGCTGTCGGGTGAGCGGAGCTTGTACTGGAAGCTCACGGCTCGCGAGAATCTCGAGTACTTCGCGGCGCTCTACCACGTGCCACCGCGGGAGACCCGTGCCCGTATCGAAGGCGCGCTCGCCGGCGTGATGCTCGCCGACCGTGCCGACGACTACGTCGAGCGCTACTCCACTGGAATGCGGCAGCGTCTCGCCCTCGCGCGCGCGCTTCTGCCGGACCCGCCGCTCGTCATCCTCGACGAGCCGACCGTCGGCCTGGACCCGCAGTCGGCGCGAGATCTCCGCGATCGCGTTCGCGAGCTGCGGCGGCAGGGACGCACCGTCCTCATGACGACCCACTACATGGAGGAGGCCGACCAGCTCTGCGACCGCATCGCGATCATCGATCACGGACGGATCGTCGCGCTCGACACGCCCGCCGCCCTCAAGCGCACGATCCGGGCGGAGCAGGTCGTTCGGCTGGAGATCGGCCTTGCCGATCACCTTGAGGTTTCGCGCGTCGCACTGCTCGAACGACTCGGCGCCCTCGCGGAGATCGCGCGGGCCAACAGCGCCAACGGCACGCTCGCGCTGACGGCGCGTTGCCGTTCCGCGCGGGACTTCGTGCCCGCCGCGTTCGACGCCGCGCGGGCCACTGGCGGTACCGTCCGGCACGTCGAGGTGGTCCCGGTCTCGCTGGAGGACGTCTTCATCGACCTCACCGGGCGCGCCTTGCGCGAGTGAGCCTGCTGGCCGCGGACGCCAGGGCGTTCGGCGCAGCCGCGCGCAATCAGTGGCGGGTCGCGCGGCGCTACCCCGCGCAGTGGCTCTCGTTCTTCTTCTGGCCGATCCTGCTCCCCGGCGTATACGTGGTCATGGGCAGCGCGATGGCAGCCGGCGACCCGCGGGCCACAGATGCGTTCGCGTCGCGCGCCGGCACAGGTGACGTGGCGGGCTTCGTCTTCGTCGGGTGGTCGATGTACATGTGGCTCTCGAACGTGCTCTGGGGGCCCGCGATGGCCGTGCGCATGGATCAGCTGCGCGGCACGCTGGACGCCGTTTTCCTCACGCCTTCGTCGCGGCTCGTGGTCCTCATCGGTCCCTCGACGTACGCACTCGTTCCCGCCTGGATCAACTTCGTCGTCATGGCTGTCGCACTGCGCGTCATCTTCGGCGTCGAGCTCGCGCCGGACGCGCTCGCGCGCGCCGCGCTCGTCATGGCTGCCGGGATCCCCGCGATGTACGGGATCGGGGCGCTCGTCGCGACGGTGGTGCTTCGCGTCGGCGAGATCGGGGGCGTTGTCCAGCTCGTCCGGGGGGTCTTCACGCTCGCTTGTGGCGTGGCCTTCCCGATCGTCATGTTGCCGGACTGGGCGCGCGTCGTCGCGCACGCCCTCCCGCCGACGTATGTGGTCGCCGACGCGCGCGCCGTCCTCCTCGCGGGCGCCGACCTCGCCGCGATCGTCCCGGATCTGGCCATGCTCGGCCTGCTCAGCGCATTCGTCTGCATGCTCGCGGTGTGGGCCTTCGCGCTGGTCGAGCGCGGCGCGCGCCGTTCCGGGATGCTCAGCCGCTACTGATGCGGACTCGAATCCCGTCGCGTCCGGTCGGCGCTGATGGTGCGGAACGCTAGGTGGGCGAGTTTCGGGCGGCCGTCGCCATCGCGCGCAAGGATCTGCGTATCTGGCTGCGATACCCGATCAACGTCGCGGGCCAGACGTTCTCGCCTATCTACCAGTCGCTCGTTCCAGCCATCCTCTTCGGAGCGACCTTCTTCGTCGATGGCCGGGCGGTCGGCCTCGAGACGTCTGCCGGCACCGGCGACCTCGCCGGCTTCGTCGTGCTCGGCGCGCTGGTCAGTGGCATGGTCGGGGCCGCATTCTGGGGGATCGCCTGGTCGCTGCGCACCGAGATGGACGCCGGCACGCTCGAGCCCTCCTGGCTGACGCCCACGCGGCGCGACACGTTCGTCCTCGGACGCGCGCTCGGTGCGCTGGCGACGTTCGCGATCAGCGAGGCGGTCCTGCTCGTCATCGCGCTCTGGCTGTTCAAGCCGTCCTTCTCGCCCCAGGCGATCCAGGCGCTGCCGGCGATCGCGATCGCCGGCGTGAGCCTGCTCGGGGTCGGCTACCTGCTCACGGCCGCGGTGATGTTCATGAAGGAGGCCGGTTTCTTCATCGACACGACGAACTTCCTGTTCTCGTCCGCCAGCGGCGTCGCTTTCCCGGTGACCGCGCTGCCCGCGCTCATCCAAGTGGTCGCGTATGCGCTCCCGACCACGTACGCGCTGGATCTGCTCCGCCAGCACGCGATCGGCTCCCGTCCACTGTTCGATCCGGCCCTCGAGTATGTCGCGCTCGCGGCCGCGGCCATCGTCACGTTCCCCCTTGGCCGGATGGCCTTCAACGCCGCGGAGCGCCGGCTGCGCGTGACGGGTGGCCTCGCGCAGCACTGATGCGTGATGCGGCGGTCGCGCGTCCGTTTGCGAGATGATGCGGGCATGAGGGCGACGGCGGCCACCGCGGTGCGGCAGGATGCCGCGGCGCACGACGCGAACGACGCGCCTGCGCTCTTCGCCTGGACGAACGCCCTGCTTGGGCTCGGCTTCACGCTCGGCGTCATGGTCGACATCTGGGCGCACAACAACGTGCGTCCGCTCTTCGAGACCTTCTTCACGGCGTGGCACGCGCTCCTGTACGCGGGCTTCGCGGTCATGGCGGCCTTCCTCGCGGCCAGCGCCGGCCGCTCGCGGGCCGCCGGCGCGCCGCCCTCGCGCGTGCTGCCGCCGGGCTACCTGCTGTCGGGTGCGGGGGTCCTCGTGTTCGTGTTGGGCGGGGGATTCGACATGGCGTGGCATCTCGCCTTCGGCATCGAATCGGGCAACGACGCGCTCGTGAGCCCGTCACATCTGCTGCTGGCGCTCGGCGGCGTCCTCATGGTGTCCGGCCCACTGCGTGCCGCCGCCACGGCCGCATGGGCGCGCGTGATCTCGATGACGGCTACGACGCTCTTCCTCCTGCCGTTCCTCACGATCGGCGCCGGGCCGTTCGGCGACCTCACCGCCGTACGGACGCGCGGTGATTCGCAGGAGGTCCAGATGCTGGGCGCGCTCGCGTACACCTCGCTCATCGTCGGGGTCTTCCTGTACGCGCTCCGCCGGTCGCCGCTCCCGTTCGGCAGCGTGCTCGCGACGGCCGGTGGCGCCGGGGCGATCGCCGCGCTCATCGGCACGCGCGAGCTCGGAGTCAGCCGCGACCTGCTGCTCGGGCTCGCACTGGCGACGGCGCTCCTCGGCGACGTGCTCCTCGCCGTGCTGCGGCCGGGCCCGGCGCGGCGAGGTGCGACGCGTGCGTTCGCAGCGCTGCTTCCGATCGCGATCCTCGCCCCGTATCTCGCGGGCCTCTGGCTCCGGTACGGGCTGACCTGGACGGTGCACGCGACGGTCGGCACGGTCGTGCTCGCCGCGGGCGCCGGCGCGCTCCTCGCGGCGCTCGCGCTGTCGGAGGACGGTCCGGCTACTCTCTCCGAATGAGCCTCGTCTGGCGCGCGCTCATCAACGCCGTAGCGATCTTCGTCGCGGCGATCGTGCTGTCGCCGAACCTCTCCTGGGGCAACGTCGACTACGGGATGGGCGACGCCGGCCGCTACCTCTCGCTCGTGCTGACCGGCCTCGTCCTCGGTCTCGTGAACGCGATCGTGAAGCCCATCCTTGTGCTCCTCTCCCTGCCGATCACCGTGATGACGCTGGGGCTGTTCCTGCTCGTCATCAACGGGCTCATGCTGTGGCTCGTGTCGAGCATCGATGTCCTCGGCTTCCACGTGAACGGGATCCTGTGGGCGATCGTCGGCTCGATCGTGATCTCCCTCGTGAGCTTCCTCCTGTCGAAGGTCCTGCCGGACTGAGCGCGACCCAGCAGCCGGGCGTCCCGCCGGACTTCATTGTCGTGACCGGGCTGTCCGGCGCGGGCAAGTCGCAGGCTGCCAAGGTGATCGAGGACCTGGGCTACTACACGCTCGACAACCTGCCCCCCGCACTGATGGACACGGCGCTCGCGGTCTCGAGGAAGGGCGGGCACACGAAGGTGGCCTTCGTGGTCGACGCGCGCAGTGGCGCGCTCTTCGAGGAAGCCGCGGTCACGATCGACGCGCTCCGGCGGTCGGATCACCCACCACATCTCCTGTTCTTCGACGCCTCCGACGAAGCCCTGCTGCGGCGCTTCAGCGAGACGCGCCACAAGCACCCCGTCCCGGCTTCCGGAGGCGTAGAGCCGTCCATCGCGGAGGAGCGGCGGCGTCTGACCGAGCTTCGTGCCCGCGCCGACAAGGTGATCGACACGACCCACCTCTCCGTCAAGGAGCTGCGCGACACTCTGCACGCGCTCTACGGGACGGGCCGGATCGGGATGCTCGTGCGTGTGGTGAGCTTCGGCTACAAATACGGGCTCCCGCTCGGCGCAGACCTCGTGTTCGATTGCCGCTTCATGGAGAACCCGTTCTACATCGACGAGCTGCGCCCGCTGACGGGGACCGACGCGAAGGTGCGCGACTTCGTGCTCGGCCACCCGGCCACGGCAGCGTTCCTCGAGAGGCTCGAGCCGCTCCTGCGCTTCGCGATCCCGCGCTATGACGCCGAGAAGAAGGCGCACCTCGCCATCGCCTTCGGCTGCACCGGTGGCCGACACCGCTCCGTCGCGATCGCCGACGAGGTCGCGCGGCGCGTCCGCGACCTCTGGCCGGGTCCGGCCGAGGTCGCGCACCGGGACGTGGATCGCCAGGACGCGCGCAGCTGATGGCCCGAGGCGTTCGCGGACCGGACCGCTCGCCATTGTCGGACGAGGTGAAGGCCGAGCTCGCGCGCATCCCGCTGCGGGCGTGCGACCGTCACGTGCTCGCCGAGCTCTTGCCCCGGGCGGCGCATCTCGGTGTGCCGGCGCGCCGCCTTGCGCATCGCGCGGAGGAGGTCGACCCACACGCCGCGCTCGCGAGAGGGTGCTGCCGGCGCGCGTACCTGCGCGGGCTCTTCCTGGCGGGGGGCTCGCTGTCCGCGGGGGCGTCCGGATACTTGCTCGAGCTCCGCCCGCCTCGAGGCGAGGCGGTGCGCGCCCGAACCGTTCTGGCGCGGGAGGGCCTCCGTCCGCGGGGGCGCCAGCGGCGCGGACGGCCGGTGCTGGCGCTCCGCGAGGGCGACGCGATCGCGTCGTTCATGCGAGCCGCGGGCGCGACGGAGACGCTCATGCGCTTCGAGACGAAGCGGGTCGCGCGAGAGGTGCGCGCGCGCACCAACGCCGCAGTGAACGCGGATTCTGCGAATCTCGCGCGCGCGGTCGTCGCCGCGCGAGAGCAGACCGCCGCGATACACACCCTCGCCGAGCGCCGGATGCTCGCGCGTCTCGGCGGCCCGCTGCGCGACGCGGCGCGCGCGCGGCTGCGCATGCCGACGGCCACGCTCGCCGAGCTGGCAGTGCGCCTCGGCACCACGAAGTGGACGGTGCGCTCCCGAATGCGCCGCCTCATGGCGGAGGCGGTGCGATGACGCGGCCGCGGCTCGTCATCGGGAATTGGAAGATGAACCCGCCCACGCTCGCGGAGGCGGTCGACCTCGCCCGCTCGGTCGCCCGGATCGAGGCGACGGCGGTCGACGTCGGTGTCGCACCGCCGGCCGTCGCGCTCGCGGCCGTCGCGCATGCGCTCGGCGACAGCACCGTTCGCGTGTACGCCCAGGACGTGCACTGGGAGGAGAGCGGCGCCTTCACGGGGCAGACGTCCTCCTCGATGCTTCGCGGGATCGCCGGCGGCGCGATCGTCGGGCACTCGGAGGTCCGCCGGTATCAGGGCGACGACGACCTCCAGATCGCGAAGAAGGTCGCTCGCGCGCTCGCGGCGGGGCTGCGTGTGATCCTCTGCGTCGGCGAGACCGAGCAGCAATACGCGGCCGGAGAGACCCTCGAGGTCATCTCGCGACAGATCGCGGCCGATCTCGCCACGGCGCCGCGCCGTTCCCCGGTCGCGATCGCCTACGAGCCCGTCTGGGCGATCGGCACGGGCCGGCCCGCGACGGGAGCCCATGCGGAGGACGCGGCGACCGCCATCCGCGACGCTCTCGCCGGTGCGGGTCGCGACGGCGACGCGACGCCGATCCTCTACGGCGGCAGCGTCAGCGCCGGCAGCGCGGGCGAGTTCGCCGCCGCCCCCGGGATCGATGGTGCGCTCGTCGGGGGCGCCAGCCTGAAGATCGACGAGTTCGC
>JACDAF010000065.1 GCA_013695575.1 Chloroflexota bacterium
TCGAAGGCACGCGGGCACAGCTCGCGAACAATGAGCTTCGCTGCCCGAAGTGCAATCGCAAGGTCGCGAGCGACGATCCGCTGAAGTTCGTCGGCACCTTGGGCCACAGCGAGCCATCGCTCGCGACACTCACCTGCCCGCGCTGCCGGACCATGATCGGCATCCGCTTCGTCGCGGAGAAGGCCGGCTAAGCGCTCCGCCGGCCTTGACTCCGCGTGCACGGCGAGGCTACGGTCCCAGCCCCATGAGAAGTGTCATCACCGTACTGACGCTCGCCGTCCTGCTCGCGGGGCCACTGAGTGGCTCGGCAGACGCGGTGCCCGGCTACCCGCCGATGCGCTGGGAGGAGGCGTCCCGGGCCAATTACACGGCGGGACGCGCGGGGGCCATCCGCCGCATCGTGGTGCACGCGACCCACGGGTCGTACCGCGGTGCCATCTCGTGGTTCAGATCGCCGAGCGCGAAGGCGAGCGCGCACTACATCATCCGCGCCAGTGACGGCGAGATCACCCAGATGGTCCGCGAGGCCGACACCGCCTGGCACGTTCGGGGAGCGAACCGCGACAGCATCGGCATCGAGCACGAGTACGAGCCCGGCCGGGTCGGGTTCACTGACGCGCAGTACCGTTCATCGGCCGAGCTCGTGTGCGCGATCACCAGGCGCTACGGCTTGCGCGCTGATCGCGCGACGGTGATCGGTCATGTGGAGGTGCCCGGGTCCGACCACACCGATCCCGGTCCCAATTGGAGCTGGTCCTACTACATGAGCCTTGTCGCACGCTGCTCTGGCGCGAGTGCCGCAGCGGCACCGTGGATCATCACGAGCGCCGCGAGCCCCGGCGGAGCCGTCCCGCCGCCGGGCCTTGGCCCCGGTGCGGACGGCGCGGCGGTGCGCTCACTTCAGGACCGGCTCGTCGCCCTCGGCTTCCTGCGCGCCGCCGACGCCGCGACCGCGCCTGGCCGCTTCGGGCCGTTCACTGAAGCGGCGGTGCTCGGATTCCAGCGGGCGAACGGCGTCCCCGCGACCGGCTACTACGGATCGCTCAGCGCGGCGGCGATGACACGAACCGTCGAGCAGGCCGCGGCGGTTCCGGTCGAGCAGCTGTCCCTCGGGGCGCGCTCGGAGGCCGTCTCCACGCTCCAGAGCCTCCTGCGGTCGCTGGGCCATTTGGACGTCGTCACCGGATACTTCGGGCCACAGACAGAGGCGGCGGTCCGGCGGTTCCAGGCGGCGAACGGTGTTCCGGCGACGGGTGTGTACGGGCCGCTCACGCGCAGCGCGCTCGCGAGCCGCGCCCGCTAGCGTTCCTCCGCAGGGCCCCCTTCGTGCATCGTAGGCGCGGGTGACCGCACCAGTTGACGTCGCGGAGCGCGCGCTACATCTGAGCGCGCTCGCGGAGCGCCGCTGGCGGCTGCCGACGGACGAGCCGCCGGCCCGGGATCGTGCTCGCCAGCTCCGCGAGCACCTGACCTCCTATGTGATGCCCCGTGTCGCCTCCCTCGACGCGCCGCTGCTCGTCGCGCTCCTCGGGCCAACGGGTGCCGGGAAGTCAAGCCTCATGAACGCCCTTGCCGGAGCGGTGGTGAGTCCACCCGGCGTGCTGCGGCCCACGACCCGCGAGGCCGTCGTCGTAGCCACCGCGGAGGACGCTGCGACCCTCGCCCAGGGCCCGTTGCGCGCGATCCCCGCAGCCAGCCTCGCCTACGTCACCCAGGGCGCCCGCCCGGGCGTCGTGGTGGTCGACTCACCGGATATCGACTCGATCGAGCGCTCGAACCGCGCGCTCGCCGACACCCTGGTAGAGGCCGCCGACCTGTGCGTCTTCGTCACGACAGCGTCCCGGTATGCGGACCAGGTCCCGTGGGACGTGCTTGGGCGCGCGCGCCAGCGCGGGCTGCCGCTCGTGATCGTCGTCAACCGGCTGCCCGCGGACCCCGCCGACCGCATCGATGTGCTCACGGACCTCGGGCGCCTGGTCCGCGATGCCGGGCTCACCGGGACCGAAGCGGAAGTGGAGATCGTCCCGGTGGCCGAGGGTGAGCTCGACGATGCCGGTCAGGCGATCGCGAGGTCCGCCGCCGCGCCGGTGCTCGCGCGTATCGACGCGCTCGCGGCCGATCGTGACGAGCGGCTCAGCCTGGCGCGTCGCGCTCTCGCGGGTGCGCTCGCCGGCCTCACGCCGCTGGCCTCGAGCGTCGCGGACGACACCGAGGCACAGGCGCAGCGCGTCACGAGCCTCGTCGATCTGGCGCGCGATGCCTACGCGGGCGCGCTTGCGGATCTCCGCAGGGACCTGCGCGACGGCCGTTTCCTCCGTGAGGAGGTGCTCCGGCAGTGGCACTCGTTCGTGAACGCCGACCAGGTGACGCGCTTCTTCTCGTCGGGGATCGGGCGGATCCGCGGCGCTGTCCTCGCTGCCATCCGTGGAACACCGGTGGCGCCCGTCGGCATCGTCGAGCGCGAGGCGACCAGCGATGTGATCGTGCTCGCGCTCGCACATGCGGCCGAGGGCGCGCGGCGGGTGGCCGAGCAGTGGTCCGCGCGGCCCGCCGGAGCAGCTCTCCTTGCCGCCGATCCGGCGCTGTGGAGCGCGAGCGCCACATTCGATGCCGAGCTCCGGCCGCGGCTGCTGGAGTGGGTCGGGGGCATCGCGGAGGACGTACGCGCCCGCGGGGCGACCAAGCGGACCCTCGCCTTCGGGGCGTCCATCGGCGTCAACGTCGTGGGCGTCGCCGTGATGCTCGGCGTCTTCGCGCACACGGCTGGCATCACCGGCACCGAGGTGGGGATCGCCGCCGCAACGGGTTTCCTCAACCAGAAGCTGCTGCAGGCCCTCTTCGGCGAGGCAGCGATGACGCAGATGATCGATCAGGCGCGGGCCAGTCTCGATGCTCTGCTCGAAGGCGCGTTCATCGCCGAGCGCGCGCGCTTCGAAGCCCTCGTACCTGCCCCGCACGAGCTGCGAGCCCTTGCCGCGGAGCTGCGCGAGGCCGCCGCCGAGCTCGCGGCGTGAACCTCGCCGCCTGCCTCGATGCGCTGGCCGAGGCCATCGAAGCGGCGTCCGGACTCGGTCTCGATGTCTCCCCGGCCGTCGCGGTGCGCGATACCGCCCGCGACCGCCTGCGCTTCCCCGGTGCGACGTACGTGCTCGCGCTCGCTGGCGGGACCGGTGTCGGCAAGTCGAGCCTGCTGAACGCGATCGCCGGGACCACCGTGAGCCCGGCGGCGGCCCGCAGACCCACCACCTCCGAGCCCGTCGCGTGGGTGCCGCGCGGTGCTCGCGAGGAGCTCGCTCCGCTGCTCGATTGGCTCGGCGTCCGGGAGGTCCGTGAGCACGCCGACCCGCGAGCGGCGAACGTCGCGATCCTCGATCTGCCCGACCTCGACTCGATCGCGCCCGAGCATCGCGCGCGCGTCGACGAGCTGCTGCCACGTGTCGATGCGGTGGTGTGGGTCGCCGATCCGGAGAAGTACAAGGACGCCGTGCTGCACGACGAGTACATGCGGATGTGGATGCCGCGTCTGGCGCGCCAGCTCGTCGTCGTGAACAAGGCCGACCGCCTCACCGCCGATGACGGCGAGCGCATCCGGCGCGACCTGGCCTCGAGCATCGGGACCGCCCGGTCGCGGGACGTCGACGTCGTGCTCGCGTCCGCCGCGCGCGGGGAGGCCGGGATCGAGCGGGTACGTGCGTGGATCGCTGGCGGTGCGGACGCGAAGCGCATCATCGCGGAGCGCGTGGCCGCCGAAGCGAAGGCTGCCTCACGCGAGCTGGCGGAGCGTGCCGGCGTCGCATCCGGAGCGGCGCCACTCGTACCCGCAAGCCGGCGCACCCAGGCCACGCGCGATGTCATCCGCGAAGCCCTGGCGGTGCTCGACATGAACGGGCTGGAGCGCCAGGCTGTGGCCGCGACCCGCCTTGCCGCCCGGCCCCGTGGAGCCGGCCCGCTCGGTCCGCTCACCGCGGCGGCATACCGCTGGAGCGGCCGCGCGCAGGTCAAGGCGGAGCCCGCCGCGTACTTACGCAGGTGGCGGGAGCGTGGTGCGCTTGCGCGCGCGACGGAGCCTGTGCGTGCCCTCGTCAGCGAATCGATGGCCGCGGCTCCCCCTTCCCTGCGTGCCCGCGTTGCGGCCGCCGTCGATGCGGCTGCGCTGAACGCCCGGTTCGCGGCGGCGCTCGACGCGGCGGTCGCGACGCCGCTCGGCCCAGCGCCGACGAGCTTCGCCTGGCCGCTCATCGGACTCGGTCAGTACCTCGTGACCGCCACCCTCGTCTTCACCGGCCTCTGGGTCGCGGTGATCGCATTCGGCCAGGTCCCGACAGCCGCCGCGGCGCTGCCTCTGCTAGGTCCGGTGCCGACACCGCTGCTCTTGCTGGCGGCGGCCCTGGCCGCCGGCTACGTCCTCGCGAGGCTGCTTGGGGCGCACGCGCTCTGGCTCGGCCGACGGTGGGCAGGCCGGATGCGGCGGGCCATCACGGCCGAGCTCGACGGCCGCCTCGCGCTCGCGGCCTTCACGCCGCTCGACACGCTCGATTCGGGCCGCGAGCGGCTGGCCACGGCCCATGCAGCAGCACGCGACTGCTAGGAGAAGGACGGCCTTGCCGCGGGAAAGCACCGTTCCGGGGGCCGCTACGTTAGAGGCATCGTGGGGCGAGACGACGTCGCGCGCTCGCAGCTGGGGCAGGCGACGCTGCGCATCCGTCTGGCGGCGACCGCGCTCGGCGCAACGCTGCTCATGCTCGCCTCGCCTACCGACCGGCCGGCTGCCGCGAGCGTGCTCCTCGCCTATCTGGGCCTGTCCCTCGCGCTCCGCGCGTTCGGCCCGCGCCTGACGTCTGCCACCCCGGGCGTCCTCGGGGGCGCGATCGACATCCTGTTCGCCGCCGCGCTCACCTACGTTCTGCCCCAGTCGCCGGCGTGGCCCCTGTTCGCGTTCGCGGTCGGCGCGGCGGCGCTGCGTTACGGTCCCCTCGGCGTTGCGGCGACTACGGCTGCCGTCGTCGTCGCCTATGACATCGTGCTGGTGGCCCGCGGCGGGGACGCGGCGGCGGTCGATCTCTGGCCGGTGCAGGTGCTCCTCGCGTTCGGGCTCCTCGCGGTCGAGCTCGTGTGGGTCACGCTCCGCGCACGACGCGGCCTTGTCGAGACGCGCGCGTACTCGCTCGCGCAGCGCGACTGCGCTGCCGCCGCCGGGGAGCAGGAGCTGCTCGACAGGATCGCCGACCACGCGGTCCGGAGCTTCGGCGCGCGCTGGGCGTCGGTCGAGACTGAGCGTGACGGCACGCGACGGACGATCGTCACCCGCGGCGCCCCGACGCTCGAAGACCCGACTTCAACGGTCGCCGAAATCCCCCTAGGGGTGGATACCTTCCTGCGCGCGACGTTCGCGGACGATACGACGTCCGGCGTCGTGGCCCTGCGTGACCTTGCCGCTGATGTGTCGCCTCTGCTCGCGAGGGCGCGCGAAAGCGAGACGCAGCGCCGCGAGCGCGAGGTCGAGCAGCGCGTCCTCACCGCGATCGGACGCGTCGAGCGAGAGGCCACCGTCGCGGGCGTGCTCGCAGAGGTTACGCTCGCGTCCGGGGCTCTCGTGGGTGCATCCGGTGTCGTGCGGCTCGCCGACGGCGAGCTCCTTGCCGGCGATCTCGCCGCGGAGGTCGCCGCGGGCATCGGCCGCGAGGTCGCTCCGCCACGGCTCGTGCGCGGCGTGCGTGCAATCTCGTCCGGCGCAGCGGTCGAGACTGCCGCGGTCGTGTCGGTCGGACGCGGCGTCGCCCTCGTCGCCACCGGCACGCAGCGCGACGTCACGGAGCACGACGTCGCCAGCCTCGCGGTGCTCGGTG
>JACDAF010000081.1 GCA_013695575.1 Chloroflexota bacterium
GTCACGGACTGGCTCCGGCGCCACGACGGGTAGGCGTCATGAGCCGCAGAGCGAGTGATGCGTCCCACTAGCCCGCCGCGGGAGCCTCGCGTGCACGTCGGTGTCGCGGACGTGCGGCCGGCCGCCGGGTCCTGGCGGACGAAGTGGCTGATCGGGAACGACGGCCGCGACGATCTCGCGTTGACTCGCATTCACGCACCGCACCGGAGATACCGTGCCGATCCGCGTGCACTCGACATCGCGATCGGGCCGGACCAGACCACCGCGCTCGACCTCGATCTGCGCGTCGATGCCGCCGGCGGCGAGATCGAAAACGCCTTTCTCATCCTCACGCTTGGCTCTGGAGCTAGCGCGTGGCGGATACTGACACGGCTCCGCGTGCGGATGGACGGCGGCGTCCCGTGGCCGCTCGTGGAACGGATCGACGTGCAGGAGGTGGGCTTCAGTGGAAGCGGATGAGCGTTATCTCCTCGAGCGGATGGGCGGCTGACGCCGCAACTGAAGCCTTGGCTTCGAAGAGACCACGGGCATGGTCTCAAGCGCGCTCGACCTGGACCTCCGCGAGCTGCTGCGCGGGCTCGCATCGATCAGGAAGAAGTACGCGAAGAGCGACGACCCTCAGTACAAGACGCTGCGGGGCGCGCTGCCGCAGGACTGGCCGCTCTGAGAGACGGGTCGACCTACGGGAGCGTGAACTCCGGCGTCCGCAGATGGAGCGGCATGCGACCGCTCCAGTAGGCATTTCGCTCGCCGGTCATCGCCTGCACGTGGCCGTCCCACTCGAAGTTGAACGCCTCCAGCCCGAGCTTCACCGCCGAACGCACTTTGTCCTGCGTCGCTTCATCACGCGCGAAACGGCGGATCGCCTCGATCTGCCGATCGCCATGCCCGGTGTCCTGCTCGGCGTGCAGCTCGTACGTCGCGGCTGCGTGCGTCGAGAATCCGTAGTGGTTCGTGAGCGCTTCGAACATCCCTGCGGCGGCGCCGGTCGGGCCACCGTGCATCGCCTCAACGAATGACAGGAGTGAGATCCCCTCGAGCGCGCTCCGCCGCTGGCAGCCTCCGATGATCATCTCTATCGCGGCGAGCGTGCCGGGCGCGGGCTCGGCACGATCGGACTCCTCGCGCGTCAGGCCGGCCTCCTCGAGGAACTGGAGCATCACGTCGACATGCGAGCGCTCGCCGCCGAGCTCTTCCATGAAGTTCTCCATCACGATCGGCAGGAGCTCATAGTTCGCCTCACTCACCACGTTCGTGACGATGTAACCGAAGAAGATCGGGTTGCAGCGGACACGGAGGTAGTGCTGCATCTCGGCGCGGACGATCTGCTCGCGCGTCCAGCGGTGCTCGCGCACCCCCTTGAACCACGGATGCTCGCGCATCTCGAGCGCACGCGCGTAGCTCCAGAGCTCGTCGATGAAGGCGTCGGGGTCCTTCGCGGCCACGGGATGATGCTACGAGCGCCGCCACCTATCGTGCTCCTGTGACCCCCGCTGTGCTCCTCTTCGTCCTGTCGGCGCTGCTCGCCTTCGGGCTGGCGGTCGCCGTCTCGCCACTCGTCGCGCGCCTCGCCTGGCGTTTCAGAATGCTCGACATCCCGGGCGGGCGCCGCCGACACGCGACGCCGGTCCCGCGCCCGGGGGGGCTCGCCGTCGCGTTCGCGTTCGGCGCGACGATCTTCTGCTTCTGGCTCATCGATCGCGTCGCGGGCGGTCCCTTCCTCATCCCCGAGGAGGTGCGCTCGCCGCGGTTCACGCTGACGGCGCTGGCAGCGCTCCTGGGTCTCGTGATGGGTGTCATCGACGACGCGCTGGAGCTTCGTGCCCGCTGGCAGTTCCTCGGCTACGTCGTGATCGCGGGGATCATCGTTGCAGCCGGCATCCGGGTGGAGGGAGTGACGGATCCGTTCACGGCCGACGGGTTGATCTCGCTCGCGGGTCCCGTGTCGGTCGGCTTCACCCTTTTCTGGATCGTCGGCATGAACGTGGCGCTCAACTTCATCGACGGTCTCGACGGTCTCGCGGCGGGGGTCTCGGCGATCGCCGCGTTCACCCTCGGGGCGATCGCGCTCACACCGGGGACCGGGGAGCCCTTCGTCGCCTGGATGGAGTTCACGCTCGGCGGCGCCCTGCTCGGCTTCCTCATCTTCAACTTCCACCCGGCGCGGCTGTTCCTCGG
>JACDAF010000221.1 GCA_013695575.1 Chloroflexota bacterium
GCCTGGGTGGTCACGGGGTCATCGCGACCGATGACGGCGGCCTCGGCGACCTTCGGGTGCGAGACGAGCGCCGACTCGACCTCGGTCGTCGAGATGCGGTGACCCGAGATCTTCATGACGTCGTCGACGCGGCCGAGGAGCCAGAGGTACCCCTCGGTATCGCGCTTCGCGCCGTCGCCGGCGAAGTACCGGCCGGGGAAGCGGCTCCAGTAGGTCTCCCGGAAGCGGGCGTCGTCGTTGTAGATGCCGCGGAGCATCGCGGGCCAGGGGCGCTCGAGCACGAGATACCCGGCGCCGCCGAGCGGCACGCTCTTCCCGTCCTCGTCGACAACGTCGGCCCGGACACCCGGGAACGGGAAGGTCGCGCTCCCTGGCTTGGTCGTAGTGATGCCCGGCAGCGGCGAGATGAGGATCATGCCCGTCTCCGTCATCCACCACGTGTCGACGATCGGGCACCGGCTGCCGCCGATGTTCTCGTGGTACCAGAGCCATGCCTCGGGGTTGATCGGCTCCCCGACCGAGCCGAGCAGCCGCAGGCTGCCGAGGTCGTGCCTCTGCGGGTGCTCGGCGCCCCACTTCATGAAGGTGCGGATCGCGGTGGGAGCGCAGTAGAGGACGGAGACCTTGTAGCTCTCGATGATCGACCACCAGCGGTCCTTGTCCGGAAAGTCGGGGGTGCCCTCGTACATGACGCTGGTGGTGCCGTTCGCGAGCGGGCCGAACACGATGTAGCTGTGTCCGGTGACCCATCCGATGTCCGCGGCGCACCAGTACACGTCGTCGTCCTTGATGTCGAAGATGTACTTGTGCGTCGTCGCGGTGCCGACGAGGTATCCCGCGGTCGTGTGAACGATCCCCTTCGGCTTCGCGGTCGTCCCTGAGGTGTAGAGCAGGTACAGCATGTGCTCGCTATCGAGCTGCTCCGCCGCGCACTCGGCGCTCTGACGATCGACGATCTCGTGCCACCAGACGTCCCGGGCGGGATCCCAGCTCACCTGTTGCGCGGTGCGGCGCACGACGAGCGTGCGCTCGACGGTCTTCGTCTGGGCGATCGCGTCGTCGGCGTTCTTCTTCAGCGGGACGATGCTGCCCTTGCGGTACCCGCCGTCGGCGGTGATGACGAGCTTCGCCTGCGAGTCGATGATGCGCCCCGCGAGCGCCTCGGCGGAGAAGCCCCCGAACACCACCGTGAACGGCGCACCGATCCGCGCACATGCCAGCATCGCCGCGGGAAGCTCCGGGATCATCGGCATGTAGATGGCGACGCGGTCGCCTTTCCTGACGCCGAGCTCCTTCAACGCGTTCGCGCAGCGCTGTGTCATCTCAAGGAGGTCGGCGTACGTGATCGCCCGCTTGTCCCCGGGCTCGCCCTCCCAGTGGAACGCCACCTTCGCGCCGTTCCCGGACTGGACATGCCGGTCAAGGCAGTTCTCCGAGATGTTCAGCTTCCCCCCGCTGAACCACTTCGCGTACGGGACGTCCCATTCGAGGACCTTCGACCATCTCTTCGACCACTGGAAGGACTCGGCGTGACCGGCCCAGAAGCCCTCGAGGTCCCGCTCGGCCTCCTCGTAGACGGCCGGGTCCGACCAGTTCGCGTTCGCGACGAATTCCGCGGGCGGCGTAAAGCGACGCTCCTCGAAGCTGAGCGCCTCCAGTGCAGGGCCGCTCGGGGTATCTGCCGTCATGCCCGACCTCCCGCCCGCGATGCTGCGGGATGCTACTGCGACCGGCCCCGGCGGGTCAGAGAGCGCTCTGGATCCCCTTGGCGTGCGCGTCGAGGTGGGCGTCGTAGTGGTTCGGCAGCGTCAGGAGCCAACCGAAGCAATTCAGCTCCCCATAGAACGGGTGCCGGGCCGTGGTGCGGGTGTCCGGCTCGGCCGGGAAGTCGGCACGAAATGCCTCCACCGCCCGCCGGGACCGTTCCGCAAGCGCGGCGATACCGCCTCGCGTCACGCCGGCAGCAGCGGGGCGCGGCTGCCCGGTGGCGGTGCTCGTCTCGCCCCGGGCGAGCCGCTGCGCGATCCCGAGGACCCCCCGCTCCACGATGAGGAGGTGGACTGCCACCTGCCCGGTACCCCAGTCTCGATCCGACCCAGACGCCAGCTCGGCGTCGCTCGCTGTGTCGATCGCCCGGAGGAGGCGGGCCCGCCCGGACTCCATTCGGTCGGCGAGGAGCCGCACCGTCTCCCTGATCCAGTCGGGACGGTCCGGTGGGTCGTCGACGACGGTGAGGGCCATACCGTCATGATGCGCGTAGCAGCGCGTTCGTGGAGAATGCGCGGCGTCGAATCTGGCCCGCCACGGTGGGTCACACGTGGAGGAATGTGCAGGGTGCCAGCACTGTCGAAGGCAGAGACGTTCAACCGCATCGCGGAGAAGACCGGCCTCAAGCGCACGGAGATACGCGAGGTGTTCGACGAGATGGCGAAACTCGCGTACAAGGAAGCGAAGAACGGCTTCACCATCCCGGGTATCGGGAAGCTCGTCATCGTCGATCGCAAGGCGCGGCTCGGCCGGAACCCCGCGACCGGCGCGCAGATCCAGATCCCGGCCAAGCGCGTGCTGAAGTTCCGCATCGCCAAGCAGGCCAAGGACTCGACCGTTCCGGCGAAGTCGACGGCCGCCAGGAAGAAGTAGCCGGCAGCGCTCTTCGTCCGCGCGAGGTCCTTCGCCGATGAGCTCCGTCACGTCGCGGAGCTGGCGGCGAAGGACCTCGCTTTCGTTCTATGCCGTCGCGAGCGCCTCGCGCAGCTGCGCCGTCATGTGCTCCGCCTCGCCGTGCTGGTAGCGCTTGCGATGCCAGACGATCCCCGCGCGAAAGAGGCCATCGCCTTCCCGGCGCGGAACGACGTGGACGTGCAGGTGAGGGACGCTCTGGCTCACGCGGGTGTTGATGCCGGTGAACGTCCCGTCCACGCGGAACGCGGCCTGCTGCGCGCGTGAGATCCGCCGGACGAGTCTGAACAAGGGAGCGACAAGCTCCTCACGCAGCTCGTCGAGCGTGTCCGCGTGCTCCCGCGGGACCACCAGCGTGTGGCCGGGCAGGAGCGGTGAGCGGTCGAGGAACGCGAGCACCTGGTCGTCCGAGTACACCAGATGCGCCTCCTCCCCGCCCTGCGCGATCGCGCAGAAGACGCAGGGCTTCAC
>JACDAF010000100.1 GCA_013695575.1 Chloroflexota bacterium
TAGAGCGGAGGAGGCGTCGCTACCGTCCGCGGGATTTTCGGAACGCGGGGCGTCGGTGCGTGGGTGAGTCCAGCGGCACAACTGCACCAGGGCACGATCGGTGCTTCCCGGACTTTCCAGCCCCCTAGTGTGCCGTCCGAGAAGTCTTGTTAACGCCGCGGCGGACCGCCTGCTTGATGATGGCCGACGGATTCTTGGTCCAGACGAAGGGCGTGGGGTGCTCGTTCCAGTGAGCGATGTACGCCTTGATGTGCTTGATGAGCGCGGCCAGGCTGGGGAACGAGCCGCGGCGGATCGATCTGCGGGTGAGGATCCCGAACCAGGCCTCGACCATGTTCATCCAGGACGCCCCGGTCGGGGTGAAGTGAAAGTGGATCTGTGGGTGCGCCGCCAGGAACGCCTGGACCGCCGGCACCGAATGCGTCGAGGAGTTGTCGAGCACGATGTGCAGCTCCCGCCTGCGGTACTGGCGGGCGAGGGTCTCCAGGAAGTGCAGGAAGTCGGCGCCGGTGTGGCGCGCGGCGAGCTCGCCCGTGACCTGACCACTGGCGATCTCCAAGGCCGCGTACAGGTCGGTGACCCCGCTGCGCCGATAGTCGTGGGTCTGCCGTGCCGGGATGCCCGCTCGCAGCGGCAGGATCGGCTGGGTTCGCTCGAGGGCCTGGATCTGGGTCTTCTCATCCAGGCAGAGCACCACCGCATTCGTCGGGGGCGCCAGGTACAGGCCGACGATGTCCTCGATTTTCTCGGCCGCCCGGGGGTCGTCGGTGAACTTGAAGGTCTCGCTGCGGTGGGGCTGGAGGGCGTGAGCGTGCCAGATCCGGCGCACCGTCTCGGCAGACAGGCCCACTTTGCGCGCCAGCTCGCGCGTGCTCCAGTGGGTGACGCCCGCAGGCGGAGCCTTGAGCGTGAGCGCGACGACCTTCGCGCGGGTCTTCGGCCCATACACCTGCGGCCGGCCGGAGCGGGGCCGATCGCGCAGGCCGGCGAGGCCCTCCCGGGCGAAGCGGTGGCGGATGCGACTCACCTGCACCGGGGTGTACCCAGTGCGCAGGGCGACGTGGACCCCGCCGAAGCCGTCGGCGATCAAGAGCACCACCCGCGCCCGTCGGGCGAGGCCCGCGGGTCCCGCCGCCGCACGCTGCAGACGCTCGAGCTCGCTGCGCTCGGCCGCGCGGAGAACGATTGCGAGCGCCGGTGCGGCCATCGTGCAACCTCCAGACCAGTGCTGGAGGCTATCTTATCATGACTTACGCGGCGAAACACTAGTGACCCATGCGTGTGAATCTTCGTGCTCGACTGTTTCGCTCGGTGGGCGATGCTGGAGACGCCGCAACGGAGAAGAAAGCCGCTCCGGCTACCTGACCGCCCGGTGCATTCGGAAGTCGCCGGGGTGACCAGCGCTCAATACGTCGATCAAATAGGAAGCTCCTGCAGTCACGGACGCTCTCTGAGTGACCGTCGCTGACGTATCGGCACCACAGGCGAGCAGCTCTCCGGTATCCGCACGGTGGATCGCGAGCGCGGGCGCGAAGTTGCTATCACCGGTCGCCCTGCTGTCGGCGGTGACCTCAAGAGTGCCGCTGCTCTGAGGTGTGACGATGTACCACACCGATTCCCAGATGCCGCGGTTCAAGGCCAGCCATCGCGTGAAGGCGCCAACGGTGGTCGCGTTGACGCTAGTGGTGTGTGTCGTCCAAGGTGATCGCCGCTCCGGGCGAGTCATTCGCTGGCGGGGAGCCGCGACTCACGAGCGGAAGGATGCCGCTGCCCGGTCTTACGGGCCAGTCCTGCGCTAGCGAAGGGCCGCCGGGTGCTGCGCAATGAGGCGCTCAACGAGGTTGATCGAGTGCTCCTGCAGCTTCTGCTGGTACTCCCTGGCGCTCGTCGTGGACGACGACTTCGGCCATGCTCAACGTCGGATCTTGTCCGCGAGGCGATCGAGTGCGCTGGGCGGCTGCGGGAACGAGTCCTCCCACACTGCCCTGCGGATCTTCGCGCTGCGGATCCCATTGAGCCGCGACTTCTCGAGACGCAGCTGATGCTCCTCCTCACGGATTCTCTCGGCGCGCTCCTTTGCGGCCGCGATCGCGGCTTCGGAGCGCAGCACGTCGTGAGATACATCCTTGAAGACACTGTTTCCATCAGCACCAACAGAGCGGGCTGAGATCTTCGTATGCGCCTCGCGCAGCGCTGGACCTCGAAGACCGCATCTTCGTATTCGAGGCGCTTCGCGTCGGCCGCGCGATCCAGCGCAGCCTCCTCCTCGGAATACGGAAAACGAGACAAGATGGGATCGCGATTCTCGATCAGTCCCGTTGCCGAGATCACCACGCCGCACACGACGCACGTCTCTCCCCGATGCTCATGGTGGCGCTCTCGCTCCGGGACACGTTGCCGGGTTGCCTCTCGTTGCGATCGTTGCGTCGGACTTCGACAATTCCCTTACCCCCACTGGGTGGCGATCCTCATCGCCTGATCGAGGAGCCCGCGTGTTACGCGAGGCGAACCGCTGCGCTTCCATCTCGCGAGCGTCTTGCGTCAGCGAGTCATCATCGAGGTGCGCCAGGTGAGCGACCTCATGCAAGGCGATCTCTGCGTGCTCGATCCACGGCTTATCCCCGCCGACCCAAGCCTCATACGGACGGTCGCGAAGGACGACGCCGCGGTGTGGTAGCCCTTTGCTTCGAAAGAAACGAACTCGCGGGGCCTCGACGCCCAGCTCGTTCGCAGCAAGCGACACAAGGACGGACAAGGCTTTCTGGTCGGCAGCGTCCACGTCGTGCATCTCGGCCGCCTCGAGCTCCGCGAGCTCGTCGAGGATCATCAAATTCACGATCCGCGCCTGGGTGACGCCGCTCTTTAGCAGCGCCTCATAGCGGTACCGGTGCTTTTCAAAGGCGGAGGTCATCCGGACGCGTCCGTGGCCGATCCGATGCGCCCGGCTTCCCACGTGAGATCCTTCAACGTGCGCCCAATCCGCGCGAGCCACTCCTCCATTGCAGCAAGGTCAACGCAGCCTTCGGTGTGGTCCATGAAGAGCAGCGGAGCGGGCGAGTCGCCGTTCGACGGGCGCCACTTCGCGCCGCAGGCTTCGCAAAGGCCGAACTTAGCCGACCTCCGCAGGCGCTCAAGCGCGGGGATCACAAGCACGCCTGTGCCGTCGCGCACGATGAACTCGGGTACGGCGACGACCGCGCCGCGGAACCGTCCGACGGCCTCCGTTGAGAACTCGTCTGCTGCGTAAACGGGGCGGCTCACTCCACTTCACCCCGAGTCGCCACTGCGGCTCTGCGCTTCCAGGCCTCGCCGAGGCCTCCGAGGTAGCGCGAGACGGCACGCGGCGAGACGTGATCGGCGCCCTCGAGCTGTCGGACGCGCGTCGGTGAGATCCCGACCGCGGTCGCGAGCGTGGCGATCGGAAAAGCCGCCGATCTCGCGCTCGACGCCGTCCCCAGCCGCGACCCGGACGGTGCGGCCTAATGCAGAAGCCTCCGGGGTCGACGCGATCGAGACCGTAGGCATTAGCTGGTGGGGGTCACCGCGGGGGTCAAAATCGTTCGCACGTTCGGCGCGATGGCGCCGGATCGCGTATTTGCTCAGGGATTGCCTAGCTGTGATTCCCAGACAGGTTGTTGACGCCGAAGAAGCGGCAGAGCGGCGTATGGCCATCGAGTGTTGGTGAGCGACGGTGACGATACTCGCTGAGGAAGTCGGGGAGGGCCGCGGCCCGTTCGGTGCTGGAGCGATAGAGCCGGGCATAGGCCCAGCGCTCCTGGAGGGTCTTGATGAACCGCTCGGCCTTGCCATTCGTTCGCGGGGTGTACGGCTTGGTCCGCCAGTGCTCGATCCCCAGGCGATCGCAGGCGGCCCGGAAGTCGAGCGAGCGATAGCAGCTGCCGTTGTCGGTGAGGATCCGCCTGATCCGCACGCCGTCGTGCAGGTAGCGGCCCCAGACCTGCTCGAGCGCGGCGACGGCGCTGGAGCCACGCTGATCGGGCAGCAGGATCGCGTCCGGGAGCCGGCTGTGATCATCGACCGCGACGTGGCAGTACTCGTACCCGGCGTTGCGCTTGATCCGATTGGCCACCGCTCGGCCGAGGTTGCGCCAGCCACCGTCCTCGGGGATCCGGCCGAAGCGCTTGATGTCCAGATGCACCAGGTCGCCGGGCGCGGGCCACTCGTACCGCACGACCCGAACCTTGGCGACCAGCGCGCCGAGACGATTGAGCTCGGCTCGGCGGAGAATCGCATAGATCGTCGAGCGGGCGATCCCCAGCAGCAGCGCCAGCTCGTGCGGCCCGACCTTGCGG
>JACDAF010000112.1 GCA_013695575.1 Chloroflexota bacterium
GTGAACACCTCGTAGGGCGTGAACATGCGGCCGCGCTCGATCTTGAATCGTGCGAACAGGTCTTTGAGCACGCCAGTGGCGTGCTCCGCAGCAACGGTCGTGATCCACGGCATCTCGTAACTGTGCCGGAGTGGTGGCTCTGGCGCGCGGCGCCCAGGTCGCCGCGCCGCAGCGCCGGCCAAGCACCGAGCGCGATCCGGAAGACGAAGTGCTCGAGCGGCGCATGCAGGTGTTCCCGAAGTAGACCGGCTCAGCACCGCTTGCTCATCACCGGGGTGTCCGAGGACGGCTTCTAGCGCGTGCCGAGCCTGAGCGCCGATCAGGGCAGGTCGGGGGGTTTCCGCTGCTTCTGTGCCTCCAGTGCCTTCAGAACGATGCGCAGCGAGCGATCGGATCCCGGGACGGACCTGCGGCTGAGGCGGGCCGCGCACTCCTCGAGGGACGCGCACCGGCAACGCGAGAGGTGGGTCAGCAGCGTGTGCATCGCCTGGATCGCGGCGGCCGCTTCGTCGAGCTGGGCCCGCTTGCGAGCGGCGAGCGCCCGCCAGCGTTCTCCTGCGGTGCGTCGCGGATCACGATCGGCCAGCAGCTCGCGGATCTCGGCCAGGCGGAAGCCGGCGGCCCGTGCGATGTCGATGAGCGCGATGCGTGTCGCGACCGACGGCGGGTAGCGACGCCGGCCACCGCGGCGGGGAGGGGGATCGATGAGGCCGAGGCGCTCCCAGTGACGCAGCGTCACCGGCGTGTGCCCCGTCTGGAGCGCCGCAGCGCCGATCGAAAGGCCGGCCTCCTGTTCCTCGTGACCGCTGATCGGCGCCACGAGTCGATCACTCGACTCCGAAGAGCTCGCGTGCCGCCCTGGCGCCGGCTCCCTCCGCGGTCACCTCGACCGCGGTAGTCGATGACGTGTCGACGAGGACCCATGACGCCCAGCCGCAGCACTCGCGCTCGGCGTGGACCAGGTCGGTCAGCGCGTGGGTGACCTTGTGGTCCGGCTCGAACTCGAGCCGCACGCCGCCATCGATGGCCAGCTTGTCACGCAACGCAGACATCACGGATTCCCAGGTGGCCGCGCGGCGCTGGAAGTCGGAGCTCGACAGCGTGCACGCGACGAGGGGCGCGTTCAGTTGGCTCTCAGACATGGATGCCTCCCGTGTCATTCCACCGTCACCATCGCACCTCACCTTGACATCATGTCAAGGGCGCGGGTCCGCGAACGCGCCCTTCGCGGCGGAACGGAGCGATGACGGCCGACGTCAGCGCTCGTCGAGCGACGCCAGCGCGTCGTCATGCCACGCGTCGTAGGCCTCACCCCGCTACCGTCTCACGCACGCCATCACAGAAGGAGAGCGGCAACATGGGCGAGCGCGACGGCCACGGTCGATCGCAGAGAACAGGCGGACCCTGACAGGAGGGAGGCCCGCCTCTCGGCGGGCCTCCCCTTGGCTGCTTCGGTCGGGCGAAGCCCTCCCTCGCTGATCCCTGCTCCCTCCGCTGGCTTTCGCCTGCTTCGGGTCGCGAGGGGCCAGACGGGGTTACCTAGTAGCGAGCGCCGCGCGAGGCCGACGGCCGCACCTGCTCGAAGCAGGAGCTGCAGTAGACCGGCTTGTCGCCGCGGGGCTGGAACGGGACCCGTGCCTCACCGCCGCAGTTGCTGCAGGTCGCGGTGAAGAACTCGCGCGGGCCACCCATACCGCGGCCACCGCCGCCATACATCCCGCCGCCACCAGCCATGCCGCCACCGCTGGTCCGTCGTGCCGCACGGCACGAGGGGCAACGGCCCGGCTCGTTGACGAGGCCGCGAGATTGGTAGAACTCCTGCTCGCCGCCCGTCCAGATGAATTCCTGACCGCAATCCTTGCAGGCCAGAGTCTTGTCAGAGAAGCTCATGAATGAAGCTTCCTCCCTATGTAGTGCTGACGCCTTGAGCCTCGCTCGGTCTCGGGAGGAATGCCTCTCGCCCGCTTTGGACTCTCGTCGCCGCGTGTCCCTGTCTGGGACATGTGAAAGCGTAGCAGCCGACTCGCCTCCCGGCTAGACCCAGTCCGGGTTGAGGATCTCCCCGAGCCACTCGTCGTGCCATTGCCCGGAGCGGTACCAGGAGCGCGGGAAGCGGCCCATTTGGCGGTATCCCGCCTTCTCGTTCGCGCGGCGGCTGCCGCGGTTGCGCATGGCGATCCAGTTGTGGATCCGGCGAAGCCGCAGCTCGTCCCAGGCGAAGCGCGTGCGGAGCCGGATCGCCTCGCTCGCGATGCCCTTGCCGTAGAGGTCGTGCCGCCCGATGAAGATGCCGCTCTCGGCGTCCCGCGTGATCCAGTCGATGTGGAAGAGGCCGGTCATCCCGACCTGCTCGCCCTCGAATGCGATCGTCCAGTTCACCAGGGTCGGGTCGGTCGCATTCTCCCCAAAGCGCTTCTCGGCGTGCTCGGGCCGGAGATCCATCGCGCGGACGCCCCAGAAGCGCGTGGTCTCCGGCCGGGTCATCCACTCCACGTTCCGCTTCAGGTGGTCGAGGGTCGGTGTGATGAGGGCGATGCCGCGCTCGCCTTCGATGCGTGGTCCGAGCATCAGGCCTCCAGCTCCTCGCCGAGCGGTACCGGGTACTCGCGCTCTGTCGCCCCCCAGCGCTCGTCCCAGGTCGTGAGATCCATCCGCAGCTGCAGGCCGTCGACGTAGCGGCCGTCGCCGTAGTGGACGGCGGTGCCCCGTGCGTACGTCTCGTAGCCCAGGCGCTCGGCGACGCGAAGGGCCCCGGCGTTGTGCGCGGCGAGCGCCGTATGTGCGAACCGCGCGTGCACGATGTCGAAGATCCAGCGGTGCAGCGCGAGCGCGGCGTCGGACCCGAGCCCCTGCCCCCAGCGATCGGGCTCGATCGTGAAGTGCGTGATGCCGATGCCGTCGTTGCCGAAGTGGCCCGGTTCGATCGCGTACTCCACCCGGCACGATCCAGCGAGCGCGCCCTCGCCGTCGATCGCCCAGAGCGTCGAGGACTTGTCCTCCGACTGCTTCGCGAGGCGCTCCTTCCAGGTCGCGAGCATGGCCGGCTCGTCCCAGTAGGCACGGGTCAGCGCGCCGCGCACGCGCAGGTCCGCGGCCCAGCGAGCGAACCCGGTGAGGTCCGCCTCCGTGGGGACGCGCAGCGTGGTGCGCTTTCCGCGAACGATGCCACCCAGCACCCGCGCATTGTCGCGCGGCAAGCGGGGAGTGCGCTCGGCCCGCATCATCAGCGCATGACGCTTGGCTCGGAGCTCGCGGAGCAGCCAAAGGTCGTCCGCCGCCTCCTCGCCGAGGGGTGGCCAGACGCCCGAGAGTGCGGGCGCCGCCTGGCGCGCGTGGAGCATTTGACGCTCGCTGCACGAGGGTCCTCCGACAACGCCGCCACGTACGGCAAGTACCTGTTCGAGGGGCTTGCCGGCGTGGTGACCGCGCTTGCCGCGCCGTCTCTTGTGACCCGCTACGGCCTGGCGCCCTCGTTCGCGCGCGGTGGCGTCATCGGCATCTCGCAGTCCGGCGCCGGTCCCGACGTGGCCGCCGTCGTTTCGGAGGCGCGCGCCGCGCGCGCCGCGACGATCGCGATCACGAATCGCGCAGGCTCGCTCCTCGCGCGCTCGGCCGAGCGGACGTTCCTCCTGCGCGCCGGGCCCGAGCGCGCCGTCGCCGCGACGAAGACGTACACGGCGACCTGCGTCGCGCTGGCGCTCATTGCCGCGACGCTCGCGGAGGCCCGCGGGCGCAGCGCGCTATCGCTCGCTGGTCTCGACCTCGCGCTGGACGAGGCCGTTGGGCTCGACCCTGAGGCGCGCAGGCTCGCGCGTGCGATCGGACGCCCGCGCCACATCGTCGTCCTCGGCCGCGGCTTCGAGTATGCGAGCGCGCTCGAGTGCGCACTGAAGATCAAGGAGCTCGGCCGGATCTGGGCCGAGCCGTACTCCAGCGCGGATTTCCTGCATGGGCCTGTGGCGCTGCTCCGGAAGGGGACGCCTGTGCTGGTCTTCGCGGCACGGGGCTCCACGGGGTCAGAAGGCCGCTCGACGGTCGACGGCCTGCGGCGGCGTGGAGCGCGTCTCTACGCCGTGACGAACGATCCCGCGATCGCGGAGCGCGCCGATGGTGCGGTCCTTCTCGAGCGCCCGCTCTCCGAGGCGCTCATGCCGATCACGTTCGTGGTCGTCGCGCAGCACCTGGCGATCGCGCTCGCGCGCCTGCGCGGCCTCGACCCGGAGCGGCCGGCCGGGCTTTCGAAGGTGACGCGGACCCGCTAGGCCGCGGCGTGCTGGCCCGCGCCGCCGGGGCCGGCTCCGGCTCGGGCCGCGTGAATCGGACCGTCAGCGTGTAGCCATACGCATGCGCGAGGCGCGCAAGGCTGCGGAGGCTCGGGAGGTAACGCGGATCCTCCATTCGCCGGAGCTGCGTCTGCGACGTCCGGAGCAGCTTCGCGGCCGAGCGCTCGGAGAGGCCACGCTCGCGGCGCAGCCCGGCCACGGCCGCGGCGACCTCCCGCGCGAGGGGGTCCGGGGGGGTGGCCTCCGCGACCGCGGGTGGTAGCGGCTGCTCGCGCACCGGCGCATGGTACGAGCCTCGCCCGCCTTACGCGTCCGCGAAGGTGTCCAGCAGCTCCCGCTGAGCGGGCTCGTACGCGAAGAGGATCGCGCCCTCGCACCCGACCGCCCGCGCGGCAGCCACCTGCTCGCGCAGGAGGGCAGTCTCGCCGGGGTACCCCATGAGGCCGCCCCACATCCGGGTGCGCGGCGCCGCGGCGCGTGCGGCGCGCAGCAGACGCGCGACCTCCGCCGTGTCCGGGCGGTAGGCCATCGGGCAGAGGAGGTCGACCAGTCCATCGCGCGCCCAGTCCGGCCAGCTCTGGAGCACCTTGTCGCGCGCGACCTGGGGGTCGGGGAAGACCGCTGCCGAGATGACGACGCCGGGGCGCCTCGCACGCAATCGCCCGGCGGCCTCGGTCACGAGCCGAGTGACGTGACGGCGGTCTTCGAGTGAGGTCGCGTACTGCGCCTGCGGGTAGCGCACGTAGTCGTAGTGCAGCCCCTCCACGGCGTAGCGCGACACGATGTCCGCGAAGACCGCCAGCGTGTGGAGCGCGGCACGGCGCTCGGCGGGATCGATATAGATGCCTTCCCAGTCGGAGCCACCCACGGGATCGAGGTACTTCACGCCGTTCGGCCGCAGGAGCCAGTCGGGGTGCGCGTTCACGAGGTGCCGGGGCGAGCGCGGGAGCGCACCGTCCTTGCTCGACCAGACGAAGTGCACGTTGGTCCAGGCGTGGACGCGCACACCGACCGCTGCGCCGCCGCGGACGAGGTGCGCGAGCGGGTCGAAGTCCCCACCCGGCAGGTCCTGCGCGCGCGGCTCGAGGTCCGAGTGGTAGTACGCGTCGCCGCGCCCGCGGACCTGCACCACGATCTCGCGGATCGCTCGCTCGGCCGCGTCGGCGAGCAGGTCATCGCACGCACGCATGGTCGTGATCTTGTCGCGGACGACCCAGACGGACTTCTCGAACGCGCTCACTGGCCCGCCGGCGCGAGGTCCCTGAAGGTCGCCAGGGTGAGGCCGTATCGGCCGATGGCCGAGCGCACGACCGGGTCGGTGAGCGTCGCGAGCTCCACAGGGCGCTCGCGCGCATAGCTCGAGGTCGCGAGGAGCTCGGCATCGTTGGTCTCGCCGGGGTGGCACATGAGCTCCGTGGTCGCGGAGCCGCCCTCCGCGACGCGCTCGAGGATCTTCAGGAGGGAGGGAACCTCCACATTGCGGCCGTGCTGGAACGCACGGCAGAAGCTGTCGGGAGTGCGTAGGCCACGTGCGCGGAGGCGCTCCCGCTGCGCGGCACCGTGCTGCCGTACCGCGGCGCCCGTCTCGCGCGCGAGCTCGCCGATGGCCCACTCGAGAGCCGGCTCATCGTGCACCCAGTGGTGGGAGTCGAGATGCGATGGCTCGGTGCCGAGGAGCTCGGTGGCGCGCACGTACTGAGCGCGGTACTCGACGAGCGCTTCGGCCGCGTCGACCCTGTCCATCCCGAGGATCGCCGACGGCGACCGCGGGAAAGAGCCGTCACGCTCCACGAGCGAAGAGATGCGTGCCGGATCGCTGAGCGGACGCGCGTACGTGAGGACGAGGTGGACACCCACGTCGAGGCTCCGGTGCGTGCGCGCCAGCTCCGCGGCGTGCGCCGCACCGGGCGCGTTCGCCATGAGCGTCGCCGCCGTCACGATGCCGCGCTCGTGCGCCGCGACGATCCCACGGTCCACTCCACGCGAGCGGCCGAGGTCGTCAGCGTTGACGATCAATCGCCTCACGCACGCTCCATCCCGCGGCCTCGAGCCGCCGTCTTGCCTCGGCTTCGTCGACTCCCGCCTCGGTGCGGACCATCGCGATCGCGCGCTCTCGCAGCTTCGCGTTCGTAGCGCGCACCTCCACCATCAGGTCGTCCTTGGTCCGGCCGAGCCGGACCATCGTCGCGGTCGAGAGCATGTTGAGCACGAGCTTCGTGGCCGTTCCCGCCTTGAGCCGGCTCGATCCCGCGAGGATCTCAGGCCCGACGTCCACGACGATCGCGACCTCCGCATCCGCCGCGAGCGCCGTCTCGTCGGCGCAGGTGAGCGCGATGGTGCGCGCACCGGCTGCCCGTGCCGCGGCGAGCGCCGCCACGACGTAGCG
>JACDAF010000032.1 GCA_013695575.1 Chloroflexota bacterium
ACGCTCGATGCCTTCGGCCTGCGGCTGCGCAACGAGGTGGACCTCGACTCGGTGCGCGCCGATCTTCTTGATGTCGTGCGTGACACCGTCCGTCCCGCGCACGCGAGCGTGTGGTTGCGGGAGCGGGAGCGATGAGACCGTCGGCGGTCCTGGCGATCGTCAGCTACTTCCTCATCGGGATGATTCGCCCCCGACGACCTGAGGAGTTGAACCTGGGCTCGAAGACGCTCTTCACCCTTCATCACGTCGGACTTCCGAGTCTGCTTGGGCTGCGCACCTGTTAGCGGCTCCGACGGCGACGGGCCCGGAGATCAAACAGGCCCGCCGCCCAGCCCGCTAGGGAGGGATTGGGTATGACGGTCTAGGAGCGCGTTCCACCGATCCGCGTTCCACGGATCCGCGTTCCACGCAGCGCCCCGCCGGGCGTCGGTCGGCGCTCTCCCGGCCACGGCCGCTCGGGGTTCGGGAAGGGGGGAGGATTCTTCGGCTTGCGGCTCGCCATCAGGCCTTGATCCGGTTCGACGTCTTGAGCGCTTTCGCGGTCCGGTCGTCGGCCATTTCACAGGCCTCGCGTGCCGCGGCGACCGGGCGAAGTGAGCCTCGCGCATGCGAGAGTGAAAACCGTACATGGGGTTGCAAACCCGGTAGTGGTCCGATGGCCGCCTCGTCATGGGGTGGGCGCTAGATTGACTTGGCGATGTCTGTGCTTGTTGAGCTCGGGCGGCACATTGGGATCGCATCGCTCGCGGGAGTCATCGCAGGGGTCGCGGTGGGCGGGCTGTTGGGCCGAGTCGCGATGCGCGTCAGCGGCTTCATGGCCGGGCCCGAGATGGTCGGCGCTCGCACCTCGGCCGGGGAGCGTGTCGGAAACATCACGTTCGAGGGCACGCTGGCACTGATCGTCTTCACGGGCATTGGGTCCGGCCTATTGGGTGGGGTCCTGTACGCCGCGGTCGAGCCGTGGCTTCGACGCTGGAGGCCCTGGCACGGGTTGGTGTTCGGGATCGGGTTGCTCGTCGCCGCAAGTTTGTCAGTCCTAGAGCCGACAAACTTCGACTTCGTCCGATTCGGCTCGGCACCATTGAATGTCGTGATGTTCGCTGCGCTCTTCGTGCTATTCGGGGTTGCGACAGCGTGGCTGTTTGAGCGCCTCCGCGGGGTCGTCGCTGGCCACGGCACTGTTTCGAACCTCGTTGGAGTTGCTGCCTGGATCACGTTGCTTCCCGCCAGCGCCGCGACGCTCGCGGCCCTGATTGGGATCGAGACCGGCCCGACGAGTTACCAGCTCCCCCAAGTGCTGCTCGCCGGCGCTCTCGCCGTCGCGATCGTCGTTCATTGGCGCGGGCTGCCGCGGCCGATTGGCTATGCAGCGCTGGCGGTGCCGATGGTGGCCGGAGTGTTCCGCTTTGCGGAGACGCTTCGGCGGATTCTCGAGTAGCCTCCGGCGCGAGCCAAGTCTTGCGCACACCGGCACTCAAGTACGTACATGAGTACGCCGACCGCGACCACTGGCCGTGATGAAGCAGGATCGAAGCGGGGAATCGACTCCCGGCCCTCGTTGCAACGGGCTCGCTAGCATGACGGGGGCTCGCGTGCCATGAAAGGACGGGACACCAATGGCTGAGTGTCCGTACTGCCATCAGAGCGCGGGCATGATGAAGAAGGAACACGCCGAGTGCCGTGTGGCTGACGAGGCAATCCTCGCAGCGGTATTGGATGCAGGCTCAACCGGCACCGTGGCCGATCTGGACTCGCGTACGAATGCGCTGGCGAAGCGGGCTGACCGCCCCGTTGACGTCCAATCGGCAGTCAGGAAGGGATTTGGCATGGCGCTCGACCGCGTCCTTGAGGACGGCGTGATTGACGAGGACGAGGAACAGCGCCTCAACGCGCTACTCGGAGAACTGAACCTCTCGCAAGCAACCGCGCCCGACGAGTGGATGAGGCTCGTGAAAGCGCTGTCGTTGCGCGACCTGTTAGCCGGGTCGATCCCACAGCGAATACGGCTCAACGAGGTCCCGGTACTGCTTCAGAAGGGTGAGCAGATCGCGTGGGCGTTCCCGGGGACGGACCTTCTTGAGCAACGCGTGCAGCGCGCCAGCCGGACAGTCGCGCATGGGCTGAGCATTCGTGTGGCGCGCGGGGTCTACTACCGACCAGCCGTCTTCACCAGCACTCCGGTCGAGCGGGCATACACAGCGACCATCGGTCGTGGGACGATGCTCCTGACGAACAAGAACCTGTACTTCGCGAGCGGCGCGAAGACGCTCCGGATCCCCTACGTCAAGATCCTCTCGTTCGAGCCGTTCAAGGATGGCCTTGGGATACACCGTGACGCAGCGAGTGCCAAGCCGCAGATCTTCGTCACGGGTGACGGTTGGTTCACGTACAACATGGCGACCAATCTCGCGCAGTTGGCGAACGCGTAGACCGCGCGCTGAGGCGCTAGGCGCGACTCTCCTCAGCCTGCAGCTGGCCGACACGCGCTCCACGAGCCTCAGTTGACCGCGAGGAGCTGCCGGGCCCCCTCGATGCCCTTGAGCTCATGCGCACCGCGGTCGACGAAGCTGATCCCTGAGCCAGCGACCAGGTCGCGGACGGTGCTCGACACGAGCACCTCCCCCGCCGTCGCGAGGCCGG
>JACDAF010000172.1 GCA_013695575.1 Chloroflexota bacterium
GCCACGACGACGCCACCCGCGGGCTCGACGAGCGCGCCCTCGGTGCGCGCCAGCAGGCCGCACGCGTCCGAGATCTCCGCATCGCTCACCGACGCGGCGGCACCACCGCTCCGCTTCACGACATCGACGCTGGCGTCGCCGTCGGCGGGCGCGCCGATGGCGAGGGATCGCGCGAGGGTGTCTGGTGAGCGCACCGCGCTCACCGCGCGCCAGCCGTCCTGCACCGCGTCCGTGACGGGCGCGCACCCCGCTGGCTGCGCCGCGGAGATGCGGCAGGGCGCGTCGGGCACGAGACCGGTCCCGACCAGCTGCGCGATCGCGGTCGCGGTTCGGGTGAGGAGGGCACCTGAGCCGACCGGGATGACGACGTGATCCGGCAGCCGCCAGCCGAGCTGCTCCGCGATCTCGAAGAGCAGCGTCTTCGATCCTTCCGCGTAGTACGGGCGCAGGGTGAAGTTCACGAAGCCCCACCGGAGGTCGTCCGCGAGCGTCCCGCACATGCGGTTGACGCGGTCATAGTTCCCGCGCACGCGCACGACGGTCGCGCCATACCACGCGGCAGCAGCGACCTTGCTCGCTTCGGTCGTCTCCGGCACGAACACGAACGCACGGAGCCCCGCACGGGCCGCGGCGGCGGCGACGGCCCCGGCGAGGTTCCCCGTCGAGGCGCAGGCGATGGTGTCGAGCCCGAGCTCCTGCGCGCGCGCCGTCGCGAGAGAAACGGGGCGGTCCTTGAACGAGAGCGACGGGTTGCGCGAGTCGTCCTTGAGCCAGAGATCGTCGACGCCAAGAGCCGCGCCAAGGCGGGGCGCCTGCACGAGCGGCGTCCATCCCACCGCAAGTCCCTGGACGGGCTCGGCGCAGGGCAGCAGTGGCGCATAGCGCCAGAGCGTTGGCGGGCCCTGCTCGATGCGCGAGCGGAGGTCCGACGCTGCGAGCGAGGCGAGGTCGTACTCCGGCTCGACGGCGCCGAGGCACCGCTCGCAGACGTACCGCTCGTCGCGTGGCTGCAGCAGGCTGCAGCTGCGGCAGCGCAAGCCGATGATCCGTTCGGTCAGCATCGTGGTCATCGTTCGCTTCCTCCATTGAAATGGAAAAGCCCCCCGTGCCCGGGAGGCTTCGTCAAAGACGCGAGTGTGCGGCCTGGTCTACCTCCCGAGCGAACTCCTCGGCCCCGCAATGGGGGCCGCGAGCATGACCATCGGGGCCGGGACGTGGGACATCTCGGAGGAGCCTATCACCCCGTGGTCGCCCCGGTCGACGCCGACGACACGAGGCGCGCGTACTTCGCGAGCGCGCCGGTGCGGTAGCGCGGCTCCGGCTCGTTCCAGGCGGCGCGGCGCGGCGCGAGCTCTCCCTCCTCGACGAGCAGATCGATCGTGCGTGCGGCCGGGTCGATGCGGATCCCGTCGCCGTCGCGCACGAGCGCGAGCGGTCCGCCGATCGCGGCCTCGGGCGCGACGTGGCCGACGACGAGGCCGTGCGTGGCGCCGCTGAAGCGCCCGTCGGTCACGAGCGCGACGGAGTCGCCGAGTCCCGCTCCGACGAGCGCGCCGGTGACCTGAAGCATCTCGCGCATCCCCGGCCCGCCGCGTGGCCCCTCGTAGCGGATGACGAGGATGTCCCCGGCTTGGACGCCGCCCGACTGGATCGCCGCGAAGGCGTCCTCCTCACGGTCGAACGCACGCGCGCGGAACGTGCGCGCCTCGGTCGCGTGTCCGGCCACCTTCATCACGCAGCCCTCAGGAGCGAGGGAGCCGCGCAGGACCACGAGGCCGCCGGTCGCCGCGAGTGGGGTCGCGAGCGGGCGGACCACCTCCTGACCAGCGGTCTCGACGGCGGCGCGAGCCTCCTCGCCGATCGTCCGGCCCGTCACGGTCGTCGCGTCGCCGTTCAGCACGCCCGCCTCGAGCAGCCGCCGCAAGACGAGCCGGATGCCGCCGGCCCTGTCGAGATCCGGCGCGGTGAAGCGCCCCCACGGCTTCATGTCGGCGAGGAGCGGCGTCCGCGCGCTGATGCGGTCGAAGTCGTCGATCTCGAGCGCGACGCCCGCCTCGCTCGCGACGGCGAGCAGATGTAGCACCGCGTTCGTCGAGCCGCCGGTCGCGACCACCGCGGCGATCGCGTTCTCGAGCCCGGCGCGCGTGATGATCGTCGACGGCCGGACGCCCTCGCGGAGCAAGCGCACCGCCTGCCGACCCGCCTCGCGCGCGAGGTCCGCCCGGCGCGAATCGAGCGCGGGGATGCCGGAGGAGCCCGCAGGCGAGATGCCGAGCGCCTCGAACGCCGTGGCCATGGTGTTCGCGGTGAACTGGCCGCCGCAGGAGCCCGCCCCCGGACACGCGACGCGCTCGAGGTAGGCGAGGCGCTCGGCGGACATCGTGCCGGCGGCATGCGCGCCGACACCCTCGAACACGTCCTGGATCGTGACGTCGCGCCCCTC
>JACDAF010000199.1 GCA_013695575.1 Chloroflexota bacterium
AGGTGGCCCGCGGCCTGCGCCGGCAGATCGACGAGCACCTCGCGAGCAACGGTCTCGCCTGCACCGGGCGCCGCGTTCGCGGGGCGTCCGCCCATTGGGAGCGTGCCCAGGATGATGGCGGCCGTCAGCGAGGCGAGCGCGAGGCGACGTCGGCGCATGGTCCCCCTAGCTCTTCCTCGCCACCATCCCCGACGCTGCGCTCGATCGTGTCACGTGCGGGAACAGGTGTCTATGGCCGAACGTTGCCGGTGACGGCTGACTGTCTGCTCAGGCAGGGGCGGGGCTTCGCTCGATCAGACGAAGTCAGCGAGGGGCGCAGAGATCACATCAGGCGAGGGCGGGCTTCGCCCGACCGAGCCGCAGGGCCGTGAGGGGGAGCCGGCGCAGGCGAAGCCGGCGCCGGGACCGGGGTTCAACTAGAACACCAGAGCGCGGATGTCACCACCGCGACAGTTGTCGGCGAGGAAACGGATGCGGTCGCTCCCCGGGTCGACGCTGCGCTGGAACTTCGCGCAGGTGAGCGTGTACTTGCCTTTGGTGTTGCTGAACGTGTCGAGTGAGTTGTCGTAGAAGATCTCGATCCGGCCGCCGGGCCGCACGGTCACGCGCGTGACGATCGGGTCGCGCTGCTGCGTGATCCGCGTGGTCTTGAAGGAGGCTGCCTTGCCCTCGGTGAATGCCTTCCAGAGGCACTCACGCGCCGTGGCGTCGTAGCCGTCGCCGGTCCCGTAGCTCTCGTCGGCGCAGGGCTCGGGGAACGTATCGACCGCGCCCCGGACAAGCTCGCACGAGCCCAGCGTGAGCGCCGCCACAACGAGCACCACGGCGGCTCTCCTCACAGGCGACTCACGGTATTCGCTCGCGCCTGGCCGGGGAACCCCGCGGTCGCGGGCTCGGCACCTTACAGGACCGCCGGCGCGAACGGCCGCCGGCCGGTGCTGAAGCGTTCGAGCGACAGATCGCTGATATCGAGCGTCGACGCGCTCCCGTCGAGCATCTCCTCGACGACGAGCTGGCCGGTCGCTGGCGCGTGCATGAAGCCGTGCCCCGAGAACCCCGCGGCGATGTACAAGCCCTCGACCTCTGGAACCCGGCCGACCACCGGATGGTCGTCCGGTGTCATCTCGTAGTAGCAGGACCACGAGCGCGCGATCCGCACGTCGGCGAACGCGGGATGGCGCCACGCCGCGCGCGCGCGGACCCACGGCTCGAGCGACGCCGGAACCGCCGGCCGCCCCACCGGTCCACCGAATACCTCGGGCGGGCCCGCCGGGCCCTTCTCGATTCCGCCGTCGGTGCTGAGGTTCGGCATGGCGAACCGCTGCATCGCGCCCTTCGGCCGGAAGTGGAAGCCGGACTCGAGCTCGATCACCATCGGCGTCCGCGAGAGCGACGGGTACGGTCCCGCTTCCATGATCGAGCGCGCATACCCCCAGATCGGGACGTGCACGGATGCGGTCGCCGTGAGCGGCGCCGTCCACGCGCCCGTCGCGACGAGCACCCGGCCGGCGCTCACGTCGCCGTCGCGGGTGCGCACCCCGGTCACCCGGTCACCCTCACGGACAAGCGCTGCGACCTCGACCCCTTCGACGACACGGGCACCCTCGAGCACCGCGGCGGCGGCGAACCCGGCGACCGCGTCGAGCGGATCGCCGTAGCCGTCGAGCGCGCAGAAGCGCCCGCCGGCGAGGTCGTCGGCACGCATGCCCGGCACGAGGTCGGCGATCTCGATGCGGGAGAGCATCCGCACCGGAACGCCGCAGCGCTCGTACAGCGACAGCGGCTCGCGGAGCGAGGCGAGCCCGCCTTCGGAATCGGCGAGGAAGAGATAGCCGCGCTCCTCGAAGGCGTGCGAGCCGCCGGTGAACGCGTCGAACTCGCGCCAGAACGCGGTCGAGAGGACCGAGAGTCGAACATCCAGCTCGTTCGCGAACTGATGGCGGATCCCGCCGAGGCCGCCGGCGCTCGTGCCTGAGCCGAGGCGGTCGCGTTCGATGAGCAGCACGTCCTGCTCGCCGCGATCCGCCAGGAAGTAGGCCGCCGCCACGCCCACGATCCCCCCGCCGACGACGACCGTGGACGCCGTGCGCGGAAGCTCAGTCACTCTCGATGAAGCGAGCCTTTCCCTCGTGTTCGTCGATCCGACCGAATCGCGGGAGGTCGTGCGTGAACCCTACGGTCCACCGCTCGTCGATCGCGCGGCGGATGACGAGGCGCTTGGCCTCGAGCGTCTCCAACGGAAAGAGGTCGAACGCGGGGATCCACGGCAGCGGAAGGTGGTGGCGGTCGGGCATGAAGTCGGAGGAGAAGAAGAGCGTCTCTGTGCCGTGGCTCACGCGCACCGTCTGCGTCCCCCGCGTGTGCCCCTGCAGGCGGTCCACCCGGAGCCCCGGAAGGAGCTCGACGGAATCCTCCACGAGCTCGAGCTTTCCGGCCGCCTCCAGCGGGGCGAAGTCCGCGGCGAGATACGACGCGCGGGTGCGCTCGTTCGGTCGCATCGCGTCCTCCCACTCGACCTTCTGGAACACGTATGACGCGCGCGGGAAGGTCGCGACGGGCTCGCCGTCATGCAGGAACGTGTTGCCGCCCGCATGGTCGAAGTGGAGGTGCGTGTTCACGACGAGCGTCACGTCCTCCGGCCGCACGCCGCGGCGCGCCAGCTGGTCCAGGAGAGCGGGCGGCTTGTCGATGCCGAAGATCAGCCGCTGCCGGTCCGTGAGCTTGGGACCGGCTCCGGTCTCGACGACGATCACATGGTCCGCATCTCGGATGAGGAGGCAGTTCATGTCCATCTCGACAC
Source organism: Chloroflexota bacterium (assembly GCA_013695575.1). Taxonomy (GTDB): domain Bacteria; phylum Chloroflexota; class Limnocylindria; order P2-11E; family P2-11E; genus JACDAF01. The sequence continues at coordinate 2,801 of JACDAF010000199.1, forward strand.
GGTTCTGCTCGTCCGCGGGCTTGTGACGCTCCCAGAGCACCTTCGGCACGACGCCGAACATCGAGCCGCCGTCGAGCTTGAACGTGCCGTCACTGAAGATCTCGACCTCGTACGGCCCGATGCGCATGGACGCAGTATGGAGAGCGTGGACTTCCGAGAGCTGGCCGGCAGGGACGGTGATCGCGTGCGCACGTTCTGGCTCGCGTGCGGCATCCGCATCCGTCCGGGAGACGACGACGCGTCGCTCGCGGCGTTCTCCGAGCGCAACCCGGGGCTCGCGATCATCGCGGAGGATCGCGCCCGCATCGTCGGCACCGCGCTCGCCGGATGGGACGGCCGTCGGGCCTGGCTCTACCACGTCGCGGTGCACCCCGACGAGCGCCGCCGTGGGATCGGCCGGACGCTCGTGCGCATGCTCGAGCAGCGACTGACCGGGCTCGGCTGCCCCAAGATCAACCTGATCGTGTGGCAGGGCGAAGAGCGCGCGATGGCCTTCTGGTCCGCGGTCGGCTACGCGCGTGAGGACACGGTCGAGTTCGCGAAGCAGCTCCGGGCGCAGACCCCCGATTGACCTCCCCGACCGTTCGCGCGCTTTGCGTGGTCAACCCGGCCGCCGGCGGGCGCCACTCCGACCCCGAGGGTCTCCCGCTCATCCTCGACCGGTTGCGCCGGGCGGGGTTCGACCTCGACGTGCGCGAGACGGCGGCGAATGGTCCGACCTCGGCGGACCTCGCTGGGGAAGCGGTCACCGGCGGATACGACGCGTGCCTTGTCGCGGGCGGCGACGGCACCGTGCAGCCGGCGGCGACGAGGTTGCTCGGGACGGGCGTGGTCCTGGGCATCCTGCCTTACGGAAGCTTCATGAACATCGCGAACGGGCTCGGGATCCCGCTCGAGGCAGAGGAGGCCGTCGGCGTCATCTCGGCGCGGCACATCGTGCGATGCGATGTCGGTGAGGCCGGGGAACACGACAAAG
>JACDAF010000228.1 GCA_013695575.1 Chloroflexota bacterium
CGCGTCGACCCAGGGCTCGCTGACGTCGGCCCCGGCCTCGAACGCCCGGACGATCGGTGCGCACCCGGTGGACTGCACGGACACCAGCCGCGGCATCGGGCCGCTGACCCAGCCCAGCTGGAGCAGCTCGGTCAGCGCCTTGTGGATCCCGATCAGGCCTACGCCCCCACCGGTCGGGTACACGATGACGTCGGGCATCGCCCAGCCGAGCTGTTCGGCGATCTCGAAGCCCATCGTCTTCTTGCCCTCGATGCGGTACGGCTCCTTGAGCGTTGACGCGTCGTACCACCCGTGGTCGGCGCAGGCCTGCTTCACGAGCGCTCCGGCGTCCGAGATCGAGCCGTCGACCAGGTAGACGCGGGCGCCGTACGAGGCGGTCTCGCGCTGGATGACATCCGGCGTGCTCGCGGGCATCGCGACCACGACGCCGATGCCCGCACGCGCCCCATACGCCGCCCATGCCGCTCCGGCATTGCCCGCCGTCGGCAGCGCGATCGTCGTGACGCCGAGCTCCCCCGCCCGCGTGACGCCGACGGCAGCGCCGCGAGCCTTGAAGGACCCCGTCGGCAGCAGCCCCTCGTCCTTCACCGACAGCCGGTGGAGACCGAGCTTGTCGCCGAGGACCGGCACCTCGTACAGGGGGGTGTTCGGCTCGCCGAGCGACACGATGTTCTCGTGGTCCTGGACCGGCAGCAGCTCGCGGTACCGCCAGAGCGAGGCCTGCCGACCGTAGAGCACGCTCTTCGGCGTGCTGGTGCGCATGCGCTCGAGGTCGTACCGGACGAGGTACGGACCGCCGCACGCGGGGCAGAGGTTCGCGACCTTCGATGCGTCGCCCCTGGCACCGCACCGCGCACACTCGAGGTGCGTGACATAGGACGCCGGAGCGGTGCCGAGTGAGCTCGGGTCGATCATGTGATCCCCGGTCCCGGCGCTGACTTCGTCGCGGCTTCGCCGCACAGGGGCCCCTGCCCCTGCAGCCCCCGGGGGGCCTGCGGCTCGTCGCGGCGAAGCCGCTCCTCGCCTGGTCGGCGTAGTCGTAAGGTCATGCCCGCTCGATCTTCGCGCCCAGGCCGCGGAGGCGCTCATCGATCGCCTCATACCCGCGATCGATCTGCTCGACGTTGTCGATGGTGCTGGTGCCCTTCGCGCAGAGTGCGGCGCCGAGGAGTGCCAGGCCGGCGCGGATGTCCGGGCTGCGCAGATCCGTGCCGAAGAGCTGCGCTGGGCCGACGACCACGACGCGGTGCGGGTCGCAGAGCACGACGCGGGCACCCATCGCCTCGAGCGTGTTCACCCAGAACATGCGCCCCTCGAACATCCACTCGTGGATGAGCACGGTCCCGTGTGACTGCGTAGCGACGGCTGTCGCGATGCTCGTGAGGTCGCTCGGGAAAGCGGGCCAGAGTCCGGACTTCACCGTCGGGATCCTCCCGCCGAGGTCGTCCTGGATGACGTACTCGTCGCTGGCTTGGACATGGAGATCGTCTCCCTCGACCACGGTGTCCACCCCGAGCCGGCGGAACACGGCCTGCGTCATCTGGAGGTGATTCGGCGCGCAGCGATGCACGATGACCTCGCCGCGGGTCATCGCCGCGAGGCCGAGCAGGGATCCGACCTCCATGTGGTCGCTCCAGACGCTGTGCTCGATGCCGCGCAGGCGGTCGACACCTTTCACCTCGAGCGTGTTCGTGCCGATGCCGTGGATCCGTGCGCCCATTCCGACGAGGACCATCGCGAGCTCCTGGACATGCGGCTCGCTCGCCGCGTTGCGGATGAGCGTGCGTCCGGGAACCTTCACCGCCAGCAGCAGCGCGTTCTCGGTGGCCGTGACGGATGCCTCGTCGAGCAGCACCTCGCCGCCGACGAGGCGATCCGCACGGAGGCCATACCCGTTCTTGCCGCTGGTGAGCTCCGCGCCCAGGGCCCGCATCGCCAGCCAGTGCGTGTCCGAGCGGCGCCGCCCGATCACGTCGCCGCCGGGCGTGCCGAGCGTGACCTGCTTGAATCGTCCGAGCATGGGGCCAGCGAAGAGGAGCGAGGTCCGGATCTCCCGCGACAGCCGCGCGTCGATATCGGTCCGCGAAACATCCGCCGTGCTGATGCGCACCGCGTGCGGGTCGAGCTCCTCGATGTCCGCACCAAGTCCGGAAAGGATCTCCAGCATCTCCCGCACGTCACGGATGCGTGGGACGTTCCGGAGGATGATGGGCTCGTCGGTGAGGAGGGAGGCGGCGATGAGCGGCAGCGCCGAGTTCTTGTTCCCGGATGCGGTGATCTCGCCGCGTAGCGGCGTGCCGCCTTCGACGATGAAGCGCGCCATCTTGTGCGAGAGCCTAGGTCAATCCCCGGTCCCGGCACCGCCTGTGCCGGAACCCGTACGGCCTGCGGCTCGCTCGGGCCAAGCCCTCCCTTGCCTGTCGGCAAGCTGATGCCAACGACGGCGGACGTCTGTGTCATCGGACTCGGCGCCATGGGGAGCGCGGCGGCGAAGCATTGCGCCGCGCGTGGCGCTCGCGTCATCGGCATCGAGATGTTCGGCCGTGCCCACGGGCAGGGCTCGTCGGGTGGACGCACGCGGGTGATCCGGCTCTCGTACTTCGAGCACCCCGACTACGTCCCGTTGCTGCGCCGCGCCTGGACGCTCTGGCGCGCGCTCGAGGAAGAGAGCGGAGCGCACTTGCTCGCGCGCACCGGAGGGATCTACATGGGACCGCCAGACGGCGAGCTCGTGCCCGGGGCTCGCCGGAGCGCGGAGACCCACGGCCTCGTCCACGAGCTGCTCGATGCCGCCGAGATCCACCGCCGTCATCCGCCGCTCGTCCCCGACCCGTCGTGGGTTGGAATCGCGGAGGCGGAGGCTGGTGTCCTCGCGGCGGAGCGCTGCATCGAGGCGCACCTGCGCGCGGCCGAGCGCGCCGGAGCGGTCTTCCATTTCGGGAAGCGCGTGGACCGGTGGCGCGTGGACGGCGACGGCTTCGCGGTGGAGACGGCAGGCACCACGTACGCCGCCTCGTCACTCGTCATCACCGCGGGTCCGTGGATCGCCGAGCTCGTCCCTTCGCTCGCGCCGCTCCTGCGGGTCGAGCAGGTGCCACTCTTCTGGTTCGACCCCACCGCCCCGGTCAGCCGGTTGCCGGTGTGGATCGCGGAGACGGCCGACGGCGGCTACTACGGCTTCCCGCAAGATGAGCACGGACTGAAAGTGGCGCGGCACGGCCCGGCCGATCTGGAGCGCGTGCGCGCTTTCGTGCGGCGTCACCTTCCGGTCGCGGACGGAGCGCTCCGCTCGACGCACACGTGCCTCTACACGAGCACCCCCGACGGTCACTTCGTCATCGAACGGCGCGAAGATCGGGTCGTCTATGCGTCGCCGTGCTCCGGCCACGGGTTCAAATTCTCGACCGTCGTCGGCGAGATCCTCGCGGACCTGGCCCTCGACGGCGTCACCGCCCATCCCATCGGCTTCCTGTCGGCCGCACGCTTCACCTCCTGATACGGTCGGAACATGGCGGGATACGGAGGCGGGCCGAAGGGACGCCTGCTAGACGGTCGCGCGAGCGAGCCGGGTCAGCTCTTTCTCGGGCTCACTCTCGGTTCCCCGGCGCGCGGCCAGGACGCGATCGTCACCCGCGACGATGGCAGCGTGGCGGACCCGGTCACGGACGAGCAGTGGCGCGACTGGGTCTCCGCCGGCGCGACGCGGTTCTGGAGCCGCCGCAACGAGCTCATCGACTGGCTCGAGCTCTACGGGATCGACCGCGGCTTCGCCCCCGACACGATGCGCTCGGGCTACGACGAACGGTTCGACTTCGGCCGCTGGCTCGCCGAGCGCGGGCGGCGGTTCGAGGAGGCGGTCCTCGAGCACCTCGGGTCGGAGGTGACGCTCACCCGGATCAGCGGCGGGCGCACGGACGCTCGCTCGCGTGAGGCCGCGGAGGAGACCTGGCGGGCGATGGCCCGCGGCGATCCCGCGATCGCGCAGGGTGTCGTGCGCGACCCGCAGGCGCGCATGTACGGCATGGTGGACCTGCTCATGCGCTCGGACGTCCTCGCGCGCAAGTGCGCCGACGCGTTCGGGCCCGACGACCCCGCCGCGGCGCCCGCTCCCGCGCTCGATGGCGCCCCCTGGCACTACCGCGTCGTCGACGTGAAGTTCGCGACGGTCGAGCTCCTGAAGGACGGGCTCATCTCGACCGCGAGCGAGCTGCCCACCTGCGCGCAGGTGTGGGCGTACAACGCCGCGCTCGGACGGCTGCAGGGACTTACGCCTCCGTTCGCGTACGTCGTCGGCCGCGGCTGGCGCCAGGGCAAGGAGCGCGGTGACGTGTGCTGGGAGCGCCTTGGCCGGGTGGCGCGCGATGCGTTCATCAAGGGCCGTGACATGACGCTGGGCGACGCGGTCGCGCTCGCCGCGTCGTGGCTCCTCCGCGTCCGCACGGCGGGCGCCTCGTGGGAGGTCCTCCCACGCCCGACGGTCCCTGAGCTCTGGCCGAATATGCGCGAGGACGGCGACGGCGTCTGGCATCGCGCGAAGGGCGAGATCGCGCGCGAGCTCGGCGAGCTGACGCTCCTGCGCACCGTGGACACCAGTCACCGTGAACGCGCGCACGGGCTCGGCATCACACGCTGGGACGACCCGCGTACGAGCGCCGCCACACTCGGCCTCGGCGGGACGAAGGACCCGCCGATCGTCGACGCGATCCTCGCGGTCCACCGCGACGGCCCGCCCGTGCGCCCGGAGCGCATCGGCGCGGACGACGGGCGCTGGCGAGCGCGCGCGCCGCTCGAGCTCTACGTGGACTTCGAGACGGTGAACGACCTCGACGACGACTTTCTGGCGTTCCCGCGCCGCGGTGGCACACCGCTCATCTTCCAGATCGGCTGCGGCCGCTACCAGGATGGACGGTGGACCTTCGCGCAGTTCACCGCGCGCACGCTCACTGCCATGGCCGAGGGCGAGATGATCGACGAGTGGGTGGCGCACTTGTCGGCCCTCGCGCGGGACGTGGGCCTCGCGTCGGTGAGCGAGGCGCGCCTCTTCCACTGGTCCGCGGCCGAGACCGTGTTCATGGACGCGACCTACACATCGGCGCGCGAGCGCCACCGCGAGAAGGGCTGGCCCAGCCTCGGCTGGTACGACCTCCTGCGGAAGGTGGTGCACGCGGAGCCCGTCGTCATCCGCGGCGC
>JACDAF010000251.1 GCA_013695575.1 Chloroflexota bacterium
TCCCAGCAGCGCTTCACGATCCGCAGCGCCTCGGCGAAGCGGGCGACGCGGACCTTCGGCGCGTCGTACGGGATGCCGAGCATCTCGTAGTCGGGCGTGCTCCACCCGGCGCCCAGGCCGAACTCGAGCCGGCCGCCGGAGAGAACGTCGATCGTGGCCGCCTCCTTGGCGAGCATGACCGGATTGCGGAAGTCGTTCGCGAAGACGAAGCTGCCGACTCGCAGCGTCGTCGTCGCGTCCGCCGCCGCCATGAGGGCGGGGACCGCGGCCAGCTGCGGCGAGAGGTGGTCGGTGACCAGCAGCACGTCGTAGCCGAGCGCCTCTACGCGCTGCGCTTTCGCGCGCCACTCCGCGGCACTTGACGCGCGCGTGGCGGTGACCGCGAACCGGAAGTCCCGCGTCACGTCGAGCAACCAAGCAATGGCACGGCTGGTCCAGCGAAATTGTAACCGGCTTGAAACGGACGAATCACGATTAGGTATCGACGGCGAGGGCGCGACGGGCAACTCTTCCGGAGGGACACCGTCAGGAGGACACAGTGGCGATCGCCGCTCGCGCGCTGACCATCTTCTCGCTCATCGTGACACTCGTCGCAATCGGCGCGACCGACGCGTCCGCGAGCCATTCCTGGGGCAATTACCACTGGGCCCGCACCGCAAATCCCTTCACGCTGGAGTTGGGCAGCAACACCACCGGGGACTGGGTGGGTCACCTGAACACGACGGCGACGAACTGGAGCAAGTCGAACGTTCTCGACTCCGTCAAGTCGGCGGGACGCTCTGGCGGCAACTGCCGTCCGACGTCCGGACGCGTCGAGGTCTGCAACAAGACGTACGGGAACAACGGCTGGCTCGGCCTCGCGCAGATCTGGGTCTCCGGCGGCCACATCGTTCAGGGCGTTGCCAAGATGAACGACACCTACTTCAACACCTCCAAGTACAACAATCCGAACGAAAAGCAGCACGTCATGTGTCAAGAGGTCGGGCACACACTTGGCCTCGGCCACACCAGCGAGGACGGCAGCTCGCAGAACACCTGCATGGACTACTTCTCCAACACCGGAGCGAACGCCACCAGCACGCAGAGCACCGAGCCGAACCAGCACGACTACGACCAGCTGGCTCTGATCTACGGGCACCTCGACAGCACCACGACCCTCAAGTCGACCACGGCCGCCATCGCGCGCGGCGGCCCCACGGGCGCGGACGGTGACGGCACGCCGGCGGATGCGTCAAGGGCGCGCGGCAGCTGGTACGTCGAGAACCTCGGCGGCGGACGCTACCTCATCACGCACATCCGCTGGATCGACTGACAGCACAGCACAGCACGGCACTCTCGCGACGAAGGCCCCGGCGGCGGCGCCGGGGCCTTTCGCATTCCCGGGGCGGCTAGCTGAGACGTGCGTCAAGGAACGCGAGCACGCGCAGCGCATACTCCGTTCGCGCGACCCCGGATGCGCCGCAGTGACCGCAACCCGGAACGACCCACAGCTCGCTGTCCGGATGCGCGCTCGCTTTGCGCAGGCGTCGGGCATGGCCCACCCGGATGAGCTCGTCGTCCTCGCAGTGGATGAAGAGGAACGGCCGCTGCGGGCTGTCACGGACGACGCGCTCGGGATCGACGGCGTCGGCATCGAGGCCGAGGAGCGTTCGCGCCGCGACCATGATCCCCGCCGTGAACACGCGCGGCAGTCCCGTCGCCGAGGGGCCGGCCTCGTCGATGATCGTGGGCCCGTCGGCATACGCGGAGTCCGCGACGACCGCACCGACCGCGGGTCGCAGGCGCAGAGCCTGCAGCGCGGTGCTCGCGCCCATCGACTCGCCGTAGAGCACGATCGATCCGATCCGGTGCCCCCGCTCCACGAGGTGATCGACCGCGGCGGCGACGTCCTTCCGCTCGTGTTGCCCGAGCGAGAAGCGGTCGCCCCCGCTCGTCCCGTGGCCCCGCAGGTCGAACGCGAGGATGGCGTAGCCGGCGGCATGCATGGTCCGCGCGACAAAGGCCAGGCCGTCGCTGTCGAGCCGGTTCGCGTCCTTGCCGTGCACGAGGACGACGGCGCGCCCGCTGGCGCCGGGAAAGTACCAGCCGCGGAGCACCGTACCGTCGCTCGCCGCGAACGCCACGTCCTCGTGCCGCTGCGCGATCTCGCTCGGGTCACGCGCCACGGGCGTCCGCGCCGCGCGCGAGAACTGCAGCGCGGCGTAGACCGAGACCGCGACGTACGCGGCGGCGAGGGCGGCCAGGGTGAATCCGCCCAGGCGGAGGACATACGGCACCACGCCCCGCAGTGTCAGGGGCCGCGGCATGCCGCGCGCGGTGCCGCTACCCGCCGGACATCGCCGGCAGGAGCTCGACGAGCCGCGCGCTCCGCAGGTCCGCATCCTCCGGCAGAAAGCGCACGTCCTCGCCATCGACGAACACCGAGACAGCGGGGCCGAACGCATCGCCATCGAGCACGACCGCGGCGAGCTCCGGGTACCGATCGGCGAGCCCGCGCCGCAGATCCGCGAGGGTCGTCGCGTCGATGGGGAGCGTGCGCGCTCCTCCCGCGTGCTCGCGGAGAGGAGTCGGGATGCGGATCGTGAGGCTCATCGTCCGGCCTCCGGGTAGGCCGCCACGAACGCGTCGGGGTCGGCGTCGACCGGCTCGCGCAGCTCGGGCTCGAGCGGGAAGCCCTTGTGCCCGTTGCCGGTGAGGTACAGGACGACACGCTCGTCTCGCGCGAAGACGCCTCGTCGCGCGAGCGCGCGCGCGGTCGCCACGACGACGCCACCCGCGGGCTCGACGAGCGCGCCCTCGGTGCGCGCCAGCAGGCCGCACGCGTCCGAGATCTCCGCATCGCTCACCGACGCGGCGGCACCACCGCTCCGCTTCACGACATCGA
>JACDAF010000260.1 GCA_013695575.1 Chloroflexota bacterium
CTGATGCGCGTCCTGGTCACCGGCATCAGCGGCTTCGCGGGAAGCCACCTTGCCGAGTACATCCTCTCCGAACACCCCGACGTGGCGGTCTACGGGACCGTTCGCTGGCGCTCGCGCATGGAGAACCTCGAGGACCTGCGCCGGAACGGGCATCTCGACCAGATCGAGGGTCGCTTCAGCGACAAGAGCGGCCTGCGCGACGACGCAAGAAGGGGCCGCGTCACTCTTCTCTACTGCGACCTCACCGACCCCGGCGCGGTGGATCACCTCATCGGCGCGGTCCAGCCCGACCGCATCTTCCATCTCGCCGCGCAGTCGTTCGTGCAGTCGTCGTTCGACGAGCCGTGGTCGACGATGCAGATCAACATCGGCTCGCAGCTCAACCTCCTCGAGGCACTGCGTCGCCACGACACACACGCGCGCATGCACATCGCCGGATCGAGCGAGGAGTACGGCCTCGTCCACGAGGACGAGGTGCCGATGAAGGAGACCAACCCGCTGCGCCCGCTCTCGCCCTACGCGGTGAGCAAGGTCGCGCAAGACAAGCTCGCCTACCAGTACGTCCGTTCGTACGGGCTCCACCTCGTCGTCACGCGCGGCTTCAACCACACCGGCCCGCGGCGCGGTGCGATCTTCGTCACGAGCACGCTCGCGAAGCAGATCGCGGAGATCGAGGCCGGCACCCACGAGCCGGTCATCTCCCACGGCGATCTCACCAGCAAGCGCGACTGGACCGATGTGCGCGACATGGTCCGTGCGTACTGGCTCGCGCTCGAGAAGGCCGAGCCGGGCGAGTCCTATAACGTCGGCAGCGGGCGCACCTGGAGCATCCGCGAGATGCTCGACACGCTCCTGGCGCACTCGACCGTGCAGATCACGCTGCGGGAGGACCCCGCGCGCCTCCGGCCCTCGGACGTGAAGATCCTGTGGGCCGACACCACGAAGTTTCGCGAGGCGACCGGATGGGAGCCGCGCATCCCGTTCGAGCAGACGATGCGCGACCTTCTGGACTACTGGCGGGAGCGCGTCCGCAGCGGCGCGGCCCGGGCCGGCGTGTAAGCGATGCCCGATTTCGGAGGGATCTGGAGCGGCTTCGTCAACAACGCGCTCGTCCAGTTCTCCCTGCGCTTCATCGGTCTGTACATCCTTTTCCTGTACCTCGCGATGGTCTACTGGACCGTGCGCGACGCGCAGAGCCGCACCGAGAACCAGTTCACGCCGTACCTGTTCGGCTTGCTCGTGGTCGTCCTCAACCTCCTCGGGCTCTTCCTCTATCTCATCCTTCGCCCGCGCGAGACGCTCGCGGAGGCGTACGAGCGTCAGCTCGCGGAGGAGTCGCTCCTCGCCGAGGCCGAGCAGCGGGTCGTCTGTCCCACCTGTCACGAGCGCGTCGGCGAGGACTACCTGCTGTGCCCGACCTGCCGCACGAAGCTGAAGCGCGTGTGCCCGTCGTGCTCGAAGCTCATCCGCCCGGAGTGGAACATCTGCCCCTACTGCGCGAAGGACTTCGACGAGCGCGACTGGACCATCCACACCGGCGGCAAGGCGGTCGAGGCCAAGCCCTGATCCACTAGCAAGCCTCTGCCGATACCGGGTGCATCCCGGTCATCCGTGAATGGCCCGTGAGCGCGCGTCCCCGCGAGCGACTCTTCGACGGGGGCGCGGCGTCCTTGGGCGACGACGAGCTCCTCGCGATCCTCATCGGCTCCGGCCGTCCGGGGCGCGACGCGCTCACGCTGGCTCGGGAGCTTGTGGTCGGGCTCGGCGGCGTCCAGGCTCTCGCCCGCTGCGATCCCTCCCGCGTGCCGCTCGGCCCGGCGGCGACCGCGCGGATCCTGGCGGCGTGCGAGCTCGGCCGCCGCGTCGCCGCGTCGTCTGCAGCCGGTGAGCCGCTTGACACGCCCGCCCGCGCGGCACGGGCGCTCGCGCCGCTGCTCGCGCATCGTGAGCGTGAGGCCGTCCTCGTCGCCCTGCTCACCCGGAAGCATCGCCTCATGTCCGTCCACACCGCCTATGAGGGGAACGTTGCCGGCGCCTCGGTTCGGATCGCGGAGCTCTTCACGGAGGCCGTCCGGCGGACGGCCGCGGCCGTGCTGCTCGCGCACAATCACCCATCCGGCGATCCGGAGCCGTCGGGTGACGACATCCGCACCACCCGGGACGCCGGGGCGGCGGGTCGGCTCCTCGGGATCCCGCTGGTGGACCACCTCGTCGTCGGCAGCGCCGACCGCTGGGTAAGCCTGAAGGAGCGTGGGCTGCTCTGACGGGGGCGAACGCACCGCCGGTCCGGCCGCTGATGCCTCACCTACGATGCTTGGCGGTGTTCGACGGCCATCCAAGGGGTCTGGTCCTCATGACCTGTCTCGCGGCCTTCGCGGCGCTCGGCCTCGCCGGGCCGACCTCGGTCGCGCCCGTCGGGGTCCTCGGTGCGAGCCAGGCGTCCCCGCTCCCCGCGCAGGCCGCGTATGCCGTGAGCTTCGGCAGCGTGCCGAGCCTCACCTACGTCGCCGGTAACACGTACACCGTGGATCTGCCCGTGACGAACACCGGTACCGCGACCTGGAACGCCCTGTCGCCCAACCCGATCATGCTCTCGTACCACTGGCACAACGCCGAGGGCAGCACCGTCGTGTGGGATGGCCTCCGCACCCCGCTGGCCTCGGACGTGTCGCCCGGCGCGAGCACGACCATCGCCGCACGCGTGACCGCCCCGGCCGCCGGAACGCGCTACACGCTCACCTTCGACATGGTCCGCGAGGGCGTGGGCTGGTTCGAGCTCCTCGGGGGCACGCCGGGGCGCGTCCCGACGAACGTGGAGAACGCGTTCTGGTCGGGCCGCTACGAGGCGCCGCTTGTGAGCGCGGCGGGTCTGGGCGAGACGAAGACCATCCCGGTCACGGTGACGAACACCGGCACCGTGACCTGGAACGCGACCGGGCCGAACCCGGTGAACGTCGGCTACCACCTCTTCGACAGCGCGGGCGGCACCGTGGTGTGGGACGGCACGCGCACTCCGCTCGGCCCGGACCTCGGGGCGGGCCAAACGCGCGTCATCATCGTGACCTACACCGCGCCGGCGGCGGCGGGCCAGTACTCGCTGAGCATCGAGGCCGTTCGCGAAGGCATCACCTGGTTCAGCGGCTACGGCGTTCCTGCCGCGAGCTCCCGCCTGAGCGCGACAAGCGGGTACAGCGCCGGGTACGGCGCGACGACGACACCCAGGCAAGCGGCGATCGGCACGATCCTTGACCTCAGCGTCGACGTCGTGAACTACGGCCCGCGCACCCTCGCGCGCGGCGTTGTGTCGCTCTCGTACCACCTGTACACCGCGGCTGGCTCGACCGTCGCATGGGACGGCGCGCGCGCCCTGCTGCCGCGCGACATCGCGCCTGGTCAGACGCTCACGGTCCCCATCCGCGTGCAGCTCCCCTCGACGTCCGGCGACTACCGGCTCTCGTGGGACCTCGTGCAGGAAGGAGTGGCGTGGCTCAGCCAGCTCGGCGTGCCGATGAAGGTCGAGTCGGTGAACGTGGTCCCCGGCGTCACCTTCTTCGGCAAGGGCAACGGTCACGGCGTCGGCATGAGCCAGCACGGCGCGCAGGCGCTCGCGACCGGGGCGGGCGGCAATCCGCCGATCACCGGCGAGCAGATCATCCAGCACTACTACCGCGGCACGCAGATCAGCGCGATCGACACCACGGGTGAGAACGCGGGGATCCGCGTGCTGCTCTCGACGCCATCGTCCACGGGCATCCACAGCTGCGGCGCGCCGGCGATGAACGTGGCCCTCGCCGATGTGCAGGGCTGGGGCGCGGCGCGGATCCTGGACGAGGGCGCGGGCAACGCGCTCATCGCGACCGCCGCGCCGCGCGAGCCGTTCCAGGTGCACGCGACCGCCGGCGTCGTCCGCGTCTGGCGCAACAGCGGCACGCCCGTGAAGGTGTACGAGGGGCCGGGACCTGTCGTGTTCGCCACCGATGCGACCGGTTCGCTCGAGATCACCCAGAAGGGCTCCTACCGCGGCAACACGCGGTTCGCGAACTCGAACGGCGTCCTGCGCGTCATCAACTACGTGAGCTACGACCACTATGCGATGGGCGTCGTGCGCAAGGAGATGTTCGGCGGCTGGCACCACGAGGCGTACAAGGCGCAGGCCTACGCGGCGAAGGCCTACGGCTTCACCTCGTACCGCGGCACCGCGTCGGACCACGACGTGCGTGACGACCAGCAGGACCAGTGCTACGGCGGCGTCGGCGCCGAGGAGTCCGCGACGAACGCCGCGGTCGAGGCGACGCGCGGGAGGATCCCCACGTACAACGGGCAGGTCATCCGCGCCTACTTCTCCTCGAGCTCCGGCGGCTACACCGTGGCCGATGGCTGCTGGGGGCCGCGCCTCGTGTTCGTGGGCGGCCGCTGGAGCTGCGGCCCAAGCCAGCCATACCTCCAGGCAACGCCGGATCCCGCGGACCTCCTGCTCACGGTGCCGACGCCGAACAAGCACGCCTCGTGGCAGGTCACGTTCACGGGCGCCCAGATCCGCGGTGCCGTGCTGAGCATGCGCGGCATCGATATCGGCACGCTGGTCTCGGTCGACCTGGATAACCAGGCGCCCGCAGGAGGGCATGTCCTTTCGGTGCTCATCCGCGGCACGAACGCCGTCGTCGATCTCGAGGCCGACGCGTTCCTGCGCACGCATCTCGGCATGAAGTCGACGTATGTGCGGCTGAGGCAGTTCTAGGTCAAACCTCCGTCACCGCGCCGGCTTTGCCTGCGCCGGCTCCCGGGGGCCCTGCGCGTTCGGTCGGGCGAAGCCCGCCCTCGCCTGATGTGATCTCTGCGCCCTCGCCGACTTCGTCTGATCGAGCGAAGCCCCGCCTCGCGTAAGCAGACAGTCAGCCGTCACCGGCCACGTTCGGCCATAGACACCTGTTCCCGCACGTGACACGATCGAGCGCAGCGTCGGGGATGGTGGCGAGGAAGAGTTAGGGGGACCATGCGCCGACGTCGCCTCGCGCTCGCATCGCTGACGGCCGCCATCATCCTGGGCACGCTCCCAATGGGCGGACGCCCCGCGAACGCGGCGCCCGGTGCGGGCGAGACCGTTGCTCGCGAGGTGCTCGTCGATCTGCCGGCGCAGGCTGCGGGCCTCCTCGAGCGCGACACCGGCACCCCCGCGGGCGAGGCCACCGGCAGCACCGGCGGGCCTGTCCTCCGCTTCACCTCGCGCGCGATCGATGCCGGGCAGCTCTTCGATCGGGTCGGCGCACGCTGGATCGCGAGCGACCACCAGGTGGGCGAGGGCAGCATCTACGCCGAAGTACGCGCATCAGCCGACGGCGCGACCTGGGGCGGATGGCAGCAGCTCACGCACGCTCACGACCTCGACGACGAGTCCGGCGCGACGTTCTACGCGCCGCCCAAGCCGCTCGGAGGCGTTTCGCGCTACGCGCAGTACCGCCTGTGGCTCCTCACCGGCGACACGTCCGCGGTGCGCCGCTTCGGTCTCACCTTCCTCGACGTCACCGGTCTGAACGCCGGCCCTGTCGCTCGCCTCATCAACGACGTCCGCGGCGCGTTCGACGCGATGACGCAGTCGTACGCTGCCGCCGCGCCGGCCGGCATGCCGAGGATCCTCTCGCGCAAGGACTGGGGCGCCGACGAATCGCTGATGCGCTGGACGCCGCAATACAAGCGGCCGCACACCAAGGCGATCGTGCACCACACCGTCACCGGCGACGGCGGGACCAACGTCGCCGCGGAGCTGCGCTCCATCTACTACTTCCACGCCGTGACACGCGGCTGGGGGGACATCGGCTACCACTACCTGGTCGACAAGAACGGCGCCATCTGGACCGGGCGCCAGGGAGGCGACCACGTCGAGGCCGGGCACGCCTTCGGCTGGAACAACGGCACGATGGGGGTCGCCTCGATCGGCGACTACAGCGTGAACCCGCCGACGAGCGCGCTGCAGGGCGCGATCACGAGCATCATCAGCCTGAAGCTCAAGCAGTACGGGGTCGTCCCGTCCGGCGCGGACCCGTTCACGCACCAGGAGCAGCGCAGTGACGGGTCGTGGGTGGACGTCACCACAAGCCCCCAGAACATCATCGGCCACCGCGATGCGAACTACAGAATCGGGCAGAGCGGCGGGCAGACCGCCTGTCCCGGCAACACCATCGCGAACATGATGGAAGGCCTCCGCCGCCTCACGCAGACCGAGTACGACAACGGCTACACGAGCCTCTTCCGCCTCGACCCGGGCCTGCCGCGCGGCACCTTCCCGGGCTCCTCCCTCACGGTCCCGGTGGCCGTCGCGAACCGCGGGACGACCACGATCCCGTCGGGCACTGTGGTCTCGTACCAGATCCTCACGCCCTCCGGTGTGGGCGTCGTACCGCAGGGCGGCAAGGCGACGCTCGGTGCACCGCTCCTCCCGAACGGCACGACCGTCGTCCAGGTGCCCTTCACCGGTCCGCCGGAGGGCTCGTACGTCGTGCGCTGGGACCTGCACACCGGCGGCGCGTGGTGGAACAACCTGTACACGACGCCCGTCCGCGATCAGTGGCTCTTCTCGCGCGAGTGGAGTGTCGACTGGCTCAGCGACACGATCCCGGGCGCACTCGTCGCGGGCGAGGTCCGCACCGTGCAGGCGACCATGCTGAACGACGGCGGGCGCGTGTGGAACGCGGCCGGCACGAACCCGGTGCGCCTCGCGTCCTCGTGGCGGAGCGTCGCCACGGGAAACGTCTTCCCGGGCACGCAGTCAGCGCTGCCCCACGACGTGCAGCCGGGGCAGACGGCCACCGTGACCTTCCAGATCGCCGCGCCCGTCTACCCGACGAGCTACGTGCTGCGGCTCGATCTCGTGAAGGAGAACGAGTTCAGCTTCGGCGACCGGAGGATCGCGCCGGACGAGACGACGGTCTCCGTCGTGCTGGACGCCAAGGCGACCCTCGGGGCCGGCACGGTGCCGCCTCTTTCCTCGGGCCAGACCACGACCGTGCCCGTCACCATCACGAACACGGGGCGCGGCACCTTCCCGACGACGAGCTCGACGCCGGTCCGCCTCGGCTATCACTGGTACGACGCGCAGGGTCGCACGCTGGTCTACGACGGAGCGCGGACGGTCCTGCCGGCCGACCTCCCGGCGGGCCAGTCGGTCACTGTGAACGCCGAGGTCACCGCACCGTCCGTCGGCGGGACGCTCATGCTCAAGTGGGACCTCGTGCAGGAGGGCGTCGCCTGGCTTTCGACGCGGGGCGTGGCCACTGCGAACCAGCAGGTCGCGGTCACCGGTCCGGCGGTCACCGCTCCGGCGGTCACCGCTCCGCCTGTCACGGCTCCGACCGTCACCGGTCCCGTCGTCAGGACCTACGCCGCGACGTACCAGCCACAGGTCGCCTCGCCCGCCGCGGCGGGCTCGCAGTCGGGTGTGCCGATCCTGATCGTGAACACCGGCAGCTTCACCTGGCCCGCGGGCGGCGCGAACCCGATCCGCCTCGCATACCACTGGTGGTCGCTCACGACCAACCGCACCGTCCTCTGGGAAGGGCAGCGCACCCTGCTGCCGGCGGACGTCCCTCCGGGGGGCAGCGTGAGCCTGAACGCGAGCGTGCTCTACCCGACGACGCCGGGACCCTACCTGCTGCGCTGGGACGTGGTCGAGGAAGGCGTGTCCTGGTTCAGCGGCCGTGGGATCCTGACCGGTGACCAGTTCGTCCGCGTCGAGTCGACCGCGCAGTCCTTTGTGTACGGCTCGTCGATGCTCCCGAGCACCCCCGGGGCGATGGCCGGCGGCGCGACCGTCACGGTGCCGGTGCGAGTGCAGAACCTCGGGCAGACGACGTGGGACACGACGATCAATCTCTCGTACCACTGGCTCGACGCGGGCGGGAGGGTCCTCGTGTGGGAGGGCCTGCGAACGTCGCTCGCCGGGATCGCATCGGGCGCGCTGAGGGATGTCGGCGCGCAGGTCACCGCGCCGCCGGCCGCCGGCACGTACACGCTCGCCTGGGACGTCGTGCGCGAGGGCCACGCGTGGTTCAGCGGCGAGGGCGTGCAGATGCCGCGAGGCGCGGTGAGCGTCGCCGCCACGGCGGCCGCGCCTCCCGCTGCTCCCGCCGCCGCGCCCGCCGCGTCTCCCGTCACCGGCTCGTATGGCGCGACCTACGCGCCGCTGCTCCAGAGCGTCGCCGCGGCGCCGGGCGCGACCGTCACCGTCGGGGTCATCCTGGTGAACGCGAGCTCGTTCGCCTGGCAGCCCGGCACGATCAACGCGTCGTACCACCTCGCGAGCTCCACCAGCGGCGCGACCGTCGTGTGGGACGGCGTGCGCACCGCGCTCGCCGCGCCGGTGGCGGCGAACGCGCTCGCGACGGTACAGGTCGCGGTCAAGGCGCCGCCCACCACCGGCACGTACCTCGTGCGCCTCGATCTCGTGCACGAGGGCGTCGCGTGGTTCTCGGACCAGGGCGTCCCGACCGGGAGCGTTACCCTCACCGTCCAATGATGTTTCGCGTCCCGGCGGTCCTCTTCATCGCCGTCGCGCTCGCGGCGTCGTTCCAGCTGGGACGTGCGGTGCCCGCCGAGAGCGCGCGCGCCGCGGAGTGGGAGACGGTGGGCGAGCTGCAGCGGCCACGCGCGTACGGGCGCGCGGTCCCGCTCAGCACCGGCGAGATCCTCGTGGTGGGTGGGCTCGATCCTGACGATCCCGAGGTGATGAGCCATCGCAG
>JACDAF010000261.1 GCA_013695575.1 Chloroflexota bacterium
CCGTAGGTGCGCCGGCGCCGGCTGGCGCTGCTGGCAACGATCCTGATCGGGGGGGCGGCGCTAGCCGCCCCCCTTCCGGTCCTGGAGCTCGACGGCGAAGGCCGGCGCGTCTACGCGCTCGATCCGCCGGCGACATTCACCTACGGGTACCGGCAGTCGATCTATGACGCTCCCGTCGAGGAGCACTTCCGCCTCGAGAGCGGCCGGCTCCGGCTGGAGCGGGTCCGCTCGCCTCACCCGGCGGCGCTCGAGTACTTCCGCTGGCCGGGGAAGGTGCGTCCGGACGGCGCATGGCTCAGCATCGACTCCCCTGGCGTGGTGGAGGAGGAGCTTGTGATCCGCGTGGCGGCGGCCGGCCAGCAGAGCCTGCGAACGCGCCCGGGGTACTCCGTGTACCTCGGTGGGTTCCGCGCCGACCTCGTGCGGCTGCGAGGCTCGACCCGGCCGCTCGCCGTCTGGCTCCCCCTCTGGCTGCAGCAGCTCGACTGATGAAAGCGGAGCCGCGCGTCGACGACTCCCGAGCGCAGGAGCTCATCGAGCAATTCGAGACGGAGTCCCGGACGCGCTCGCTCACCGGACTCTGGGGACGATTCGCGCTGGTCGGCGGGGTCGCCACGGCGCTGCTGGCGATCTACTACGCCATGGCCGGCGCGCCCATCCCCTTCACGAACATCCAGCTCATCCCGAACGTGGTCCTCTACGGACAGACGATCACGACGCCGCAGATCTACAACCTCGTCTTCCTCGGCGCGACGCTGGTGCTGACGTTCCTGTACTACCCGGCGCTCCAGCGCTGGCGGAGAGCGGTCCACCCGCTCGACGTCGCGCTCATGCTCGCCTCGGTCGCCATCGTCCTCTACGTCCTGCTCGACTTCGAGAAGATCGTGTACCGCGTCGCCAGCCCCAGCCCGGCCGACTTCGCGTTCGGCCTCGTCGCCATCGCGCTCGTGCTCGAGGCGACCCGCCGTACGGTCGGCTGGCATCTCTCGGCACTCGTGTTCCTGTGCCTCGCGTATGCGTACCTCGGCGGGATCATGCCGCCGCTCATCCGACACCGCGGCTTCGATCTCGACGACATCGTCGCCCAGCAGTACCTCTCGCTCGACGGGATGCTGAGCCTCGTCTACATCGCCGGCTCCTTCATCATCCTGTTCACCATCTACGGCGCGATCCTCGAGCGTTCCGGGGCCGGGAAGTTCTTCATCGACCTCTCCT
Source organism: Chloroflexota bacterium (assembly GCA_013695575.1). GTDB lineage: Bacteria > Chloroflexota > Limnocylindria > P2-11E > P2-11E > JACDAF01. Next base: position 1,216 of record JACDAF010000261.1, read on the forward strand.
TCGCGCTCACGGGCCGCAAGCGGACCGGTGCCGGCAGGACCGTCACGCTGGCGTCCTTCCTTCTCGGCACGGTCTCGGGCTCCGGTGTGGCGACGACGGTGACCCTCGGCTCCATCGCCTACCCGATGCTGAAGCGCTCGGGGTACGACCGCGAGACCGCGGGCGCGATCCTTTCGGCCGGCGGGATCGGCGCGGTGCTCTCGCCGCCGGTGCTGGGGGCCGCGGCCTTCCTCATGGCCGAGCTGCTGCGGATCAGCTACCTCGAGGTGCTCGTCATGGCCGCGGTGCCGACGCTCCTCTATTACCTCGCGATCTTCCTCATGATCGAGATCGATTCACGGAAGATCGGTACGCGCGAGGTGAGCGTCGACGCACCCGGTGTCGGGCAGCTCATGCGCCGCGGCTGGTTTCACCTGACCTCGCTCGTGGCGATCATCGCGTTCATGGCCCTCGGCATGACGCCGATCCTCGCGGTGTTCTGGGCGATCGTGTTCGCGATCGCGATCTCGTTCCTGGACCGGGACGCGGCGATGTACCCCCGGAAGATCGTCGCATCGCTGGCGGAGGGGACGCGTGGGGTGCTATCCGTCGCCGCGACGATCGCGGCGGCGGGCATGATCGTCGGGGTACTGCTGCAGACGGGACTCGGCCTCAAGGTCTCGAACCTCATTCTCGCGGTCGGGCAGGGCAACCTCCTGCTGACCCTCTTCGTCTGTGGCGTGATCCTGTGGGTGCTCGGTCTCTCGCTCCCCATCACCGCGTCCTACCTCGTCGCGGTGCCGACCGTCGCGCCGGCCCTCATCACCGGGCTCGGGATCCCGCCACCCGCGGCGCACATGTTCATCTTCTACTACGCGGTGCTATCGGAAGTCTCGCCGCCGGTCGCGTTGTCGCCCTTCGCGGCCGCGGCGCTCACCGGGGGCAACCCCTATCGGACGATGATGATCACATGGAAGTACGCGCTGCCCGCCTTCCTCGTGCCGTTCATGTTCACGCAGCCGAACGGCATCGCCCTGCTCCTCCGTGACTCCACGCTCATCGAGGCGGCGGTCGCGACACTCTCGGCCGCGGCCGGTATCACCGCGCTCGTGACCGGCGTCGGGGGGCACCTGTTCCGGTCGACGACCCTGCCGGAGCGGACCGCCCTCGTCGCGGCAGGGCTGCTGCTCCTCTACCCGAGCCCGGTCACGGACATCGCCGGCCTCCTGATCTTTGCCGCGGTGGCGGGGATGCAGCTGGCCCCGGGCATGCTCGCGCGAGCACGCGCGTGACCGTCCGCTGGCTGCTGCCGGTCATCGCGATAGCCGTGGCAGTCGCCGCGTCGCGACTGCCGTTCGCAGCGGACCATCTATGGGCCTGGGACTCCGTGCTGTACGCGCGGGCGCTCGAGCGCGGCTTTCATGTGGACTTCGAGATGGCCGGACAGCGCCCGCAGCCGCCCGGCTACATCCTCTACCTCGCGCTCGCGAACCTGTTCCGCGCTCTCGGGGCGGATACCAACGCGGCGCTCGTGATCGTGTCGATCCTATCGAGCGGCGTCGGCGCCGCGGCCGTATTCGTGCTCGGGCGCCGACTCGCGGGCGCGACACCTGGAGCGATCTCGGCGCTCGCCTACTCGTGCAGCCCGCTCGCCTGGATGTACGCGTCTGTCGCATACCCGTACACGCTCCTCGGCGCGGCGAGCGTCATCCTCGCCGCGCTGTTCCGCCACGCTCGTGATCTCGGCCCGCGCTGGTGGGCGTTCGCGAGCTTCGCCTTCGGGCTCGCTTCCGGCTTCCGCCAGGACCTCCTGCTGTTGCTCGGCATCCTCTGGCTGTGGATGCTCGCGCCAGCGGACTGGCGCCGGCGTGCGCTCTCGGCCGCGTGCGTCGGCGCAGGGATCCTTATCTGGCTCGTTCCCACCGCGGCGCTCTCCGGCGGGCTCGCCGGCTACGCGACAGCGCTCGTGCGGCAGACCGACCAGGTCTACTCCACGTACTCGATCCAGGCGCAGGGACTGAACGCGCTCTCGTACAACGTCCGGTTCACGATCGACGCGCTCGCGTGGGGCCTGCTCGGCACGAGCATCGTCCTGGCCGGCGCCGGCCTCGCGCACGTCGCGTCGCGCTCGGCGCGGGGACCGTTCATCGGCGAGCAGGGCCGGTTCTTCGCCGCCTGGCTGCTGCCAGGGCTGGTGTTCTATCTGACCGTGCACATCGGCGAATCGGGCTACATCCTCTCCATCCTGCCCGGCATGTACGTGCTCGCGGCGGTATCCATCGCGGAGATCGGGAGGGTCATACTCGGGCGGCCACGCTTGGCGTGGCATGCACTCGCGGCGGCCCTCGCGCTCGCGCCGGCGCTCTCGTTCACGGCGTCGGCGGAGCGGTTCTCCGGGTCCACGATCCGCGCCCACGACGTGGCGTTGACCGCTCGCGTCGCCTACGTGAAGGCGAACTTCGCGACTGACCGGACGATCGTGCTCGCGCGGGAGGACTTCCTCCTCGTGCGCCACTACCTCCCTGGCTACCGCGCCTGGCTGTTCGACCCCGAGCCGTACCGCGGAGGCATGGCGAAGAGCAAGAAGGCGATGCATACGACGACGATCGTCATCTTTACCGAGGGCCTCCAGCCGCGGCCGGGCCTGCAGGTGAAAGAGATCGAGGTCGCCCCTGGCGTGCCGCTCTCGTACTTCACCGTTGAGGCAGGCGAGGTGATCGAGTTCTCGGGGGAGCGGTTCATGGTGCGCGACACGCAGTAGCGGCATCGCGGTCACGGCAGGGCGCGTACCGCATTGTGAAAGAGCGGCGGGCTTCCGGCGGCCGGGCTGCCGAATTCGTCATGCACAGGCGTCGTGCGCAGGCACCATCGAGAGGTGACCCTGGGATTCTTCGTCCTCCACGAGCTGCGACTGACCACGTGCGATGACTCCACGCGCGTGCTCGCCGCGGCGCGGCTCGCACGGATGCCCCGGTCGGAGGACGAGCAGGTGCTCCCGCTCCTGGTGAGCATCGACGACCGACGCGCTGTCGCGTGCGTCAGGCGCGTACCCACGCTGCCGGAAAGCGACGACGCCGGCGTGCGCATCCGGATGGCGCTTGCGCCCGAGCCTGAGAGCAGTGCACCGCCGCGCTACTACAAGGAGCGCGGCGGTCTTACCGGCCGGCGCGGGGTCCGGTCCTACTACCGCATGGCCGTGACCGAGTCGGGGACCAATGAGCAGGCGAAGGTGCTTGTCGACATGCCCGTTCTATCGCCAAGCATGCCATCGCTGTCCCGCTCGGGCGGCACGGCCGACGCGGGGCTGCTGTGGATCGGCACGCCCATCGCAACAGAGACGGGCCTCCTCGTGATCACCGGTCATCAGGACGCCAGCGCCTACAGCGACGGTGACGCGCCCGATTGGCCACTGCCGATGAGCCGCGATCTCGGCGTCCGGATCTACGAGAGCGTCAGGCCTTGATGTCTGCTGGATACTTCGTGCCGTGGCAGCCGAGCGGCGACGGCACGGCGACCGACGCACCCATCTCCCGCGACGAGCATCCGAGCGGTTTCGGCTGCTCATCGTCATGGATGACCACCCGCTCGCGAAGGTTCTCACCTTTGCGCTGAACCACGGCGCGTATGAGGTGCGCTGCGAGCTCACGCTCGCGGCTGCGCAGCTCGCGGCGGCGGAGATGCGGCCGCACCTCGCGATCGTCGATGTGGACGCCGACGCCGGGCGCACGATCGAGCTGGTCGGTGAGCTGGCGGGAGGGCGGACGCTCCCGATCATCGCTCTCACCCGCGGCAATGATCTCAAGAGGAATCTCGCCATCCTCGATCGGGGCGCCGACGATATCCTGACCGTCCCGTTCGTGCCCGAGGAGCTCCTCACACGCGTCCGCGCCCTGATCCGGCGCACCTACGGTGAGCGTGCGCCGATCGTTCCGCTGATCCGCGTCGGCGACCTGCGGATCGACATTCTCAACCGCCGTGTCCAGATCGGGACCTCGGAGGTCCATCTCACCTCGCTGGAGCAGGCATTGCTCTATCTGCTGGCGGCGAACAGCGGAACCGTCGTGACGCGCGACGTCATACTCGACTCGCTCTGGGGCCCAGAATTCATGACTGAGACGAACGTCGTGGAACGCCACATTCGCTCACTTCGCGTCAAGCTGCGGGACGATGTCAACAAGTCCCGCTACATCCACACCGTACGGGGCCAGGGCTACCGCTTCGTCGCCCGGAGCGGCTGAGCGGCGGGACCCCCGGGCCGGAGAGGGTCCTGACGAAACCGTCATGAACGCACAGCCTCAGCCTCGTACGGTCACCGCCGGGCCATGATCGGCTTGGGCCGGGGGTGAGACGTTGAGAGCGCACGGAGAGATGTCGCCGGCGGCGCCGCGAACGAGCGACGACGATCGCCTCATGGTGTTGCTCGTCGAGGACGAGCCAACGGTCAGCAAAGTGGTGGGGAGCCTGCTTGACGAGGCTGGCTACCGGCACGTGACCATCGCCGATCACGACCAGATCCCCGCCGCCGTGGAGCGGTGGCATCCGCAGTGCGTGATCCTCGATAGCGAGCCCCGCGCGAATGGCCAGGGACGGTCCTGGGTTGACGCCGCGGCCATCCGGCGCGCTCACCCGGAGCTGCCGGTGCTGATGTTCACGGCCAACGTGGACTCGATGGACGAGGTGCGCGCCAACAGGTCCGCACGGAGCAAGGCCGCGGGTTTCGCCGGTGTGATGGACAAGCCGTTCCTGGTGACAGAATTCCTCGCCACCCTCAAGTACGTCGTGGAGACGCCTCAGGAGGCCGTCCCCGACGGCAGGAGCCTCGGCACAGACGGGATCACGGTGTTCCCCGCTGTCGGGGGAGCGGCGTCGGCCGAGTGGGCGCCCGCCGACTTCTTCAGCACCGCCGTCCACGAGCTGCGTACGCCGCTCACCTCGGTCCTGGGCCAGGCACAGCTTGCCCTCCGGTACGTCGAGCGCGATCCTGCCCGGACGCGCGACGCGATCGTTCGCACGATCGAGCAGGCCAGCCGGATGAACCGTCTGCTCAACGAGCTGCTCGATCACGCGCGCGTCACGGTCGGCGCGCTCAGCCTCGAGGTGGTGACGTTCGATCTGGGCCTCGCGATCGCGGTCGCCACCCCCCAGTACGAGCACGGAGACGTTCCTCGGATCAGGTTCCGGGCACCGCGAGAGAAGGTCTACGTTCGTGGCGATCCCGATCGTATCGCGCAGATCGTCGGCAACCTGCTGGACAACGCGCTCAAGTACAGCCCGTCCGGATCGCCGATCGCGGTGTCGCTTGAGGTCGTGGGCGGTCAGGCGTTCGTGCGCGTCGAGGACCAGGGCGTGGGCATCCCAGCCAACGAGCGCGATCGGATCTTCGCTCCGTTCTTTCGGACCTCGCGGACGCGAGAGCTTCCGGGTACGGGCCTCGGCCTGCACATCAGCCGGCGGCTTGCCGAGCAACACCGCGGGCGGCTGTGGCTCGAGAGGCGAACGGACACCGGGAGCGTCTTCACGCTGGCGCTGCCGCTCGCCGAGTCGGTGCCTGCCGCGCCGGGCCCGATCCAGCAGCGCTAGCCATACGCGTCGGGTACGGTGAGTGTCTGCAGATCGCTTTCGTCTCCACCAGCGTGCCGCGACGCTGCGGCATCGCGACGTTCACGGCCGACCTGAAGGCCGCCGTGCAAGCGGCCGACCCGAGCGCCCGGTGTCTTCAGGCCGCCATCGACGAGCCCTTCACAGTTCGCGCGTACGGCCCTGACGTCCGCTGGCGGATCCGCCAGGGCGACGCCGCAAGCTACGGCGCCGCTGCTGCCGCGATCACGAGCTACGGTGCTGACCTCGTCAACCTTCAGCACGAGTTCGGCCTCTATGGCACCTGGACGGACGGCGTCTTCACCGACAACCTGCGACCGTTCCTCGAAGAGCTCGGGCTGCCGCTCGTGACGACCCTGCACAGCCTGCCGCCCGAGCCGTCACCCTCGATGCGCGAGGCCGTCCGTGCGGTCGCGGCACGCAGCGATGTCGTCGTCGTGATGGCCCAGCTCGCGGCCCGATTCCTGGCAGAGCGGTACGGCGTCGCGCGCCCGCCGGTGGTCATCCCGCATGGCATGCCCGAGATCCTTCCCCGCGGACGGCGACAGCTGAAGAAGCAGCTCGGCATCGCTGGTCGGGCGGTCATCACGACCTTCGGTCTGGTCGACCCCCGCAAGGGACTCGAGCACGTCATCGCGGCGATGCCGGCCATCGTCGCGCGGAACCCGACCGCGATGTACCTGATCGTCGGCGAGACGCACCCGCAGCTGCAGCGAATCTCGGGCGAGGCGTATCGCAACAAGCTCGTCGAGCTCGTCGAGCGGCTGGATCTCGCCGGGCACGTCGCGTTCGTGAACGACTACCTGACGCAGAAGCAGATCATCGAGCATCTTCTCGCGTCTGACGTCTACGTGACCCCATATCTCGATCCCGATCAGATCACGAGCGGCACGCTCGCCTACGCGCTCGGCGCGGGCAAGGCGATCGTGTCGACCCGATACCTGCACGCGACCGAAGCGCTCGCGGACGATCGCGGCGTCCTCGTCGACTTCGCGTCACCCGAACAGCTCGCTGAAGCGGTGAACGGCATCCTCGGCGATCCGGTCCGCAAACAGGAGCTCGAGCAGCGCGCCTACGCCTACGGCCGTGAGGCGGCGTGGCCCCAGGTCGGGAAACGCGTCGTCGACCTCATGCGCGACATGGTCGGTGCGGGCCCGCGCTCGACGGCACGCATCGCGTGAGCCGCGGGCCGAGCGCGCCGAGCACGCCGTCGCTGATCCGGCGTCTCGACGAGAACCCGCTCATCACACCGGCGGACGTGAGGCCGAGCCTGCCCGCACTCGAGGTCGTCTCGGTGTTCAACGCGGCTGCGGCGCGCGTCGGGGACGAGATCGTGCTCTTGCTTCGCGTGGCCGAGCGGCCGCGAACGGACATCGAGCCGCCGGCCGGCGCGATGACCCTCGACCTCGAAGGTCCCGAGCCCATGCTGCTGCCGCTGCCGCCGGGACGCCGGGCCGATGAGCTTGTCGGGATGTGTTTCCTGGACGCGGCAGCCGACCCGGTATCGGTCGTCGTCGCCTACCTTCCGCGCGATCTGCCCGGTCTCGACCTCAGCGATCCGCGCACCATCCGCTACACGCGCGCCGGCCCGATGGCCGAGGCAACGTTGGGCCGTCGCGGGGAGATGCGTTCCTCGCGCAAGGCGCACGGCACGCCCGTTGATTACCTGTCTCAGATGTCCCACCTGCGGGTGGCGCGCAGCACCGACGGCGTGCATTTCACGGTCGATGAGCGTCCGGCGATGGCACCACTCACCCACCTCGAGGAATATGGGATCGAGGACCCGCGCGCCACGCTCATCGATGGCACCTGGCAGATCACCTATGTCTCCGTCGCACGCCTCGGGATCACTACCAGCCGCGCGACCACCACGGACTTCAGGACCTTCGGGCGCGAGGGCCTGATCTTCCTGCCTGATCACAAGGACGTGGCGATCTTTCCCGGCCGCGTCGGCGGCCGCTACGTCGCGTTGACACGTCCTATGCCGCAGTCGTTCTCACGGGTGTGCGGCATCTGGATCGCGTTCTCCGACGATCTTGACACCTGGGGCGAGCACGAGCCACTCGCGTTGCCGCGCTGGCAGATGTGGGACGAGGTGCGCACCGGCGCGAGCGCCGTGCCGTTCCTCACGTCGGAAGGCTGGCTCGAGCTGTATCACGGCGTCGATCGGCACGCCCGCTACGCGATGGGCGCGCTGCTGCTCGACGCGGATGATCCGAGCATCGTGATCGCGCGCTCGCCCGCGCCTTTCCTCACGCCCGAAGCGCCGTACGAACGCGTCGGCCTCTTTGCCGACACGGTGTTCTCGTGCGGCCACGTGGAGCTCGACGACGACCGCATCCGGCTGTACTACGGAGCCGCGGACTCCGTCGTCGCCGCCGCCGATCTCTCCGTGAAGGGGATCCTGGCCAGCCTCCGCGAGTGCTGAGGCAGCTCGCGCGTCTCACCCGGCCGGTCCCCGCGGCCGGACCCGGGGCATGCGCGCTCGCCGTGTACGAGGTCGCGGGTTCGCTGGCTCCGGCTCGTGAGTCGGGCGAAGAGGGCGTCGCGTGCATCGACGACACGGCACGCGGGCTCGCGCTCTTCTGTGATCTCTGGGCCGCCACCGGCCGTGGTCAGCATCGGCAGCGCGCGGTCTCGTTCCTTGATTTCGTCCTCTGGATGCAGTGTCCAGATGGGCGCTTCGTGAACTTCGTCCACGACTGGGACGGCCCGCGCAATCTCGAAGGAGCGACATCGTTCGCAGGCGGCGGCTTCTGGCAGGCGCGCGGGCTTCGCGGGCTCGCGAAGGCGCAGGTCGCGCTGGATGACGGCCGCGCCGGTGGCGCTCTTGAGCGCGCTCTCGCGTGCATTGATCGCTCCACGGACGTTCCGCCCGACGTGCGCGCGGTGCACGTTGCCGCCCTTCTCGACCTCAGCCGCGCCGGGCGCGGGCCGCAGCTTCGGGACCGCCTCGAGCGCTGGTGCGACGAGATCGCTTCGAAGCGGGACGGCGACGTGCTGCTCGATGGGGAGACGGACGTGGTCCACCTCTGGGGCCACTCGCAAGAGACGGTCCTCGCGCAGGCCGGTACGCTGCTCGACCGCGCCGATCTCGTGGAGAGGGCGCGTCGCAGCGCCGAAACGGTCTTCGTCCCGGCCATCGTCTCAGGCTTCGATCTCCCCGTGGTCCAGCCGTACGACGTCGCCTGCGCAGTGCACGCGATGGATGCGCTCGCCGCCGCGACCGGCGAGGCACGCTATCTGGACCTGGCGCACGACGCGCGGGGCTGGTTCGACGGGCGCAATCCCGCCGGAACCGCCGTGTATGACCGCGTCGCGGGTCGTGTCGCCGATGGTATCGACGATGGCTGCGTCAGCCTCAACTCGGGCGCAGAGTCGAACATCGTCGCGGCCGAGGCGTTGTTCGCGGAGATCGCCGTCTAAGCCTTGCTCAGAAGAGAGCGTGAGGGCGACGACACGCTCGACCCAGGCGCCGTCACTCGCCCTCTGGCGAGGGGAAGACGGGGCGGACCCTCGCCTGGGCACTGAGCATCTGGCGCCAGCCGTACCAGCCTTGAAGGGCCATCGCGAGAACGAACGCGACCGCGCCCGCTCCCAAGGCGAGCGCCGTGCCGGCTCGCAGCTGGAGCGCGGCCACCGAGACAATGACCGCCACGAGCACCGAGTTCAGCACACTGATCACCGCCGGCGTCGCCGCGAAGCCGTGCGCCACGGGGCTGCCGT
>JACDAF010000266.1 GCA_013695575.1 Chloroflexota bacterium
ACTAGCGGCTGACAGATGACGAGGGCGCTCCTCGTCATCGCAATGACCTGGATCCGCGCTCAGCTCCAGGTCATCGAGCTGGGCCTGCACTTCGAGAGTCAGCCGCTGACGAACCTGCAGCTCCTCGGCGCCTTCCGGGCCCGCGAGAAGGCGATCGCCAGACGGCTGCAGACGGCCCGGGTCGAGGAATGGGACCGCGGGTGGGCGCGGGTCTGGGAGCCGCTGCCGCTCGCGACGCTCGACGCGGCGTTCCAGCGCGCGACCGCCTCGCTACTGGCGCGCTACGCGCGCGTGCTCGAGCCGATCCTCGAGGCCGAGCTGCCGGCGGACGTCCGCTGGAGCCGATAGCCTCGGTGAGGATCAAAGGAGGGCCCACCATGGCCACAGTTCACGAAGCGACGGCGACCTGGCAGGGCGACCTGCCGTCCGGGACCGGCACGGTGACGACGGTGAGCGGCGTGTTGCAGAGCGCCGCGACGAGCTGGAAGGAGCGCACCGAGGGCACCGGGCGCGAGGGGCGCACGAGCCCCGAGGAGCTCCTCGCGGCGGCACACGCGAGCTGCTTCTCGATGGCGCTCTCGGCGCGGCTCGCGAAGGCCGGCGCGACGTCGACGAAGCTCGAGGTCACAGCGAAGGTGACCTTCGGCGCGATGCCGGGCGGCGGCAACGGCGTCGCCTCGAGCGCGCTCACGGTGCGGGCGACGGCGGGCGGCATCGACGCGGCAAAGCTCAGCGAGCTCGCGGATGACGCGAAGGAGAACTGCCCGATCTCGAAGGCGCTCGCTGCTAACGTCGCGCTGAGCGTGGAGGCGAGCCTGGTCTAACGCCGCTCCCGCGCCGCGTCGACCGCCTCTGCGTAATTGCCGATGAGGCGTTGCGCTCCGCCGAGCGCACGCGGCACGTCGAAGCGATGATCGAAGCTCCCGAGGTTCTCGGCCGCTTCGAGCGCTTCTTCGAGCGCCGACTCGGCGAGCCGGCTGTTGCACCGGGATGCAGGGAGTGGCATTGATTCCGGCCGCGCACAGCGTCGACTACTGGCTTCACGCGTCAAATCGCCAATCCGACGGCACGTCGACAAACGACCGATTGAGGTCCGCCGTCGACGCGCACCCGAGCAGCTTGAGCGTGCGGACGACGTCGGCGCGCAGGATCTCGATCGCGCGTGCGACGCCGGGCCCGCCGCCCGCGGCGACGCCGTACGCGTAGGCGCGCCCGATCAGCACCGCGCGCGCGCCGAGGCAGAGCGCCTTGACGATGTCGCTGCCGCGGCGAATGCCGCCGTCCATCAGCACCTCGACCTGCCCGTTCACGGCGGCGACGACCTCAGGCAGCATGCGCAGCGTCGGCGCGACGCCGTCGAGCTGGCGGCCGCCGTGGTTCGACACGACGATCGCGGTTGCGCCTTCGTCGATCGCGCGCCGCGCGTCGTCCCCCGTGTGCACGCCTTTGACGACGATCGGTCCGTTCCACTCCTCGCGGATCCACCGGAGATCATGCCACGACACCATCGACTGCTCGAGCGCCGTGCCTACGTCCGCATACCGCATCGGTCCGTCGGGGAGAACGACGTTGGGAAACGTCATCAGCCCGCCGTCGGAGAGGAACCCGGCCAGCCATCGCGGCCGCGCGAGGAACTGCGGCACGAACGGCAGCATCGGCCAGACGCGGCGCGTGAGCAGCTCTTTGGTGCCGTTGCGCACGTCGCGCTCGCGAAGGCCGGCCACGGGCGTGTCGATTGTGACGACGAGCGCCGAGAAGCCTGCCGCGCCCGCGCGCGCGATCGTCTTCTTCGCGACGTCGTGTCCGCCGACCAGATACAGCTGATACCAGACCGGACCGGTCGACGCGGCGCGCACTTCTTCCAGCGTCGAGCCGGAGAGCGTCGAGAGCGTGTATGCCGTGCCGGCGGCGCCGGCAGCCTGCGCGGCGACGGCTTCGCCGTGCGGGTAGAACATGCGCGTGCTGCCAATCGGCCCCAACAGAAACGGCAGCGCCAGCGGCGTCCCGAGCACCGTCGTGCGGAGATCGCAGGCGGTGGTGGCGACGGCGCAGCGCGGGCGGAACGTCACGGCGTCGAACACGCGGCAGTTGCCGCGCAGCGTGACCTCGTCGTCCGCGCCGCCGTCGATGTAGTCGAACACGACGCGCGGCAGGCGGCGTTTGGCAAGGCGCCGGAGGTCGGCGATGTTCACGACGTCGTGAGAGGTGAGCCGTCCCATGCGGAGATTTTACCGGCTCTTATGTCGTTCCCGTGGGTGAACTGACGGTCTAACAAAGCGCGCACGCCGCGCCACCACTACGTTTTCCGGCAGATCAAGGCTGGAAGCGGAAGGGTGGGAATGGCGTGCGCAAGCGAACGGTATGGGCGCGATGTGATGGCGCATACCAGCTAGCCACGACCGCGTTGCGACGTTCGCGCGCGCGACCTTGCTCCGCCTGGAACGCTGCCGCCCCACGGGCTGTGGATCTCCGGGTACTACTTCAACTCCGGACTCATCAGACTGTCGGAGGCACGAAAGCAACTCCGCTCGCTACTGAACAAGCTCGCGAAGCGCACTCTCAGCGATCGGTGGCGACGATCGACCCCTGACGAGAGACCGGTTCGGGCAAGACGGACAGCCTGGGCGGCAAGGCCTGGCGCATGTACCGCTCACGGAGAGGCGGGAAGGTGTGGCGCGGCACGCCGCGGGACGCCGGCACCGCGATCGATACGGAGAGCCGCCCGCGCTCGTCGTAGTGTCATCGCGTGCGCGCGCTCGCCGTCCTCGTCGTGATCGTGACCGCCTGCGGGGCACCCGCGCCGACCGCGTCGAGCGATGCCGGTCGGGACGGCGGGACGCTCGTGGTGGGCTGGCAGGAGCCCGGGACGCTCAACCCGCTGTACACGACCGGCGCGCAGACGAGTGCGCTCGTGTCGGCGATCACGCTCGAGGGCCTGCTGGGCGTCGATCCTGACGGCGCATTCGTCCCGGCGCTCAGCGAGTCCGTGCCGACCGTCGAGAACGGCGGCGTCGTGCTGGACGGTGCCGGCGGCATGGCGGTGCGGTACCTGCTCCGCGGCGGGGTGCGCTGGTCCGACGGCGCGCCGTTCACCAGCGCCGATGTGCGCTTCACCTGGGAGCTCATCCTGCGCGACCCGAAGGTGACGACACGCGACGGGTATGACCAGATCGACGCGCTCGAGACGCCCGACGAGCGCACCGTGATCCTGCGCTACCGGCGCATCTACGTTCCCTACCTCTCGCGGTTCCCGGCGATCCTGCCCCGGCACGCGCTCGACGGGGTCGCCGATGTCGCGCGCGCGGACTTCTCGCGCGTGCCGATCGGCACGGGCCCGTTCCGCGTCGTCGAGAACGTTGCGGGCGACCACCTCACCGCGGAGCGCAACCCGCACTACCGGGTCCCGGGCCGGCCACGCCTCGGTCGAGTCATCATCCGCTTCATTGGCTCGATCGACGCCGCGCTCGCGCAGCTGAAGGCGGGCGAGACGCACGTTGCGCCGAGCGTCGGCGAGGCCGAGGCCGCGGACCTCGCCGCCGCGGGCATGACGCTCGTCACGGCAACGTCGCCGATCGTCGAAGCGGTCGCCTTCAATCTCGCACGCCCCGGCGCCGAGCCGGACCAGCCGCATCCCGTGCTCGCCGATCGCGCGGTCCGGCGCGCCCTCGTGCAGGCGACGCCGAAGGCGCTCATCGCGGCCTCGCTCCTGCGCGGCACGGTCATCCCCGGCCGGTCCGAGATCCCCATCGGACCGCTCGCCGCCGGCCTGACCCAGGACGAGCACGATCCCGCGGCGGCGCGTCGCGCCCTCGACCTGGCCGGGTGGCGCGTCGGCCCCGACGGGATCCGGGCCAAGGGCGGCACGCGGGCCTCGCTGCGCCTCGTCGGGACGACCGGCAACCGCACGCGCGAGCAGGTGCAGCAGGTGCTCGTCGACGCCTGGCGCGACGTCGGCATCGAGGCCACGATCCGGAACGTCCCGCCGAGCGTGCTGACCGGGTCGTGGGCTTCCGGGGGCGTGCGGCAGCGCGGCGACTTCGACGCGCTCATCGCGCAGCTTGGTCTCGGCACGACCGGGGACGTCGATCCGCATGCCTACCTGGCGCGCCGCCACCGCTGCGACGCGATCCCCCGGACCTCGAACGGTGGGGCGGGGGCGAACTACGAGCGGTTCTGCGACCCCCGCGTCGACCGGCTCCTCGACGCCGCCGGAAAGACGCCGTCCATCCAGGGCCGCCGCGAGGCGTACGTCCAGGTGCTCCGCATCCTGAACGAGGAAGCGATCGCGATCTGGCTGTACGACCGCATGCGGATCGACGCGCTCCGCCCCGAGGTCGCCGGCCACGCGGCCAACCCGTGGGCGCAGACCACCTGGGACGTCGCCGAGTGGTACCTGCGGCGCTGACGCCCCTCGGGCTCGGCGCGCGCACGCTCGTCATGGGCGTGCTGAACGCGACGGATGACTCCTTCTCGGGGGACGGCCTCGGCGGCGATGCCCGCCGCCTCGCCGCACGTGGGCTCGAGATGGTGCTCGCCGGCGCGGACCTCCTCGACATCGGCCGAGGGCAAGGACCTCTATCTGGGCGTCAACGCCTACGTGTACGCGGAGCCGAAGGGCACCAAGTGACCGAGATCATCGTGAGAAATGGCGATGATCATCGCTCGGGGAATATCAGCGTTAGGAGGAGTCAGTCATGAGAGCGCTGAACCAGCTCACCCCAGAAGAGACGCGCGTCATCGTGAACAAGGGGACGGAGCGCCCTTTCACCGGCGAGTACGAC
>JACDAF010000280.1 GCA_013695575.1 Chloroflexota bacterium
ATGAGGTTCGCGAGCGGCGAGACGAGCGAGATCCTGCCGAACGCGGCCGCGATGATCGGGACCGTCGGCACGCTCGCGGCCAGCGTCGTCGCGAGGCCCTCACGCAGGATCGATGGCAGGCGCCCGAGCCGGAGCGAGATCGGCACCTGGAGCGCGATGAGCCCCGCTGTCGCGGCGACGCTCAGCTGGAAGCCGATCGATGTCGCGTTGCCGGCGTCCAGCGCAAGGAGGGCCGCGACGGCGAGGCAGAGCGCGTTCGCGCCGAGCGACGGTCGCCCGAGGGCAAGCCCGAGCGAGGCGACCAGCGCCATGACGCCGGCGCGCAGCACGCTCGGAGAGGGGCCGACGAGCAGCGCGTAGCAGCCGAGCGCACCGGCCGTGACGACGGCGACCGCTCGTGGTGCGAGGCGGCCGCGGAGACCGAGCGCGACGGCGCTCGCGACAAGCGTCATGTTGAACCCGGAAACCGCGAGCAGGTGCGCGGTTCCGCTCCGCGCGAATGCGTCCGCGAGGTCGCGCCCGATCGCCGCGCGCTCTCCGAGCACGATGCCGGCGACGACCGCGCCCTCCGGATCCGGGACGAGGCGAACGATCGCGGCCGCGAGGACCGTTCGCATCCCGGCGAGCGGGTCGGGAAGGAGGGCCGCAGGCGGCGGGAGAGCGCGGGACAGGGCCGTGAGGGCCAGCGCGCCGCCGACGCCGCCCCAGAGCGCCCACCGCGCGCGGTCGACGCTGGCGCCCGCGAGGGCGAGGGCGCCTGCCGCCGGGATGAGGAGGACCGGCAGCGCTCCGGCCGGCCACAGCAGCGCGATCGCCGTGGCCAGTGCCGCGGCCGGCAGCAGCGGAAGCGTGAGCAGGCGGCTCAGCGGATCACGACCTGGTCGCGCAGCTCAGCGAACACGCGCGCCGTCACGAGGCCCCGCGTCTGCAGCTCCTCGATCCGGGTGAACGGCCGCTGCTCGCGCGCGCGGATGATCTGGCCGGTGATGCCCGGCCCGATCCCCGGGAGGGCCTCGAGCTCCGCCGCGGTCGCGCGGTTCAGGTCGACCCTCGTATCCGTGCCCGTCGCCGCCCGTGCCGGAGGCACCTCGCCCGTGCGTGGCACGTAGAGCCGCTCACCGTCGCGCACGAGCGCCGCGCGGTTGATCGAGAGGAGGTCGGCGTCAGGCGTCGTCCCACCCGCCGCGGCGATCGCGTCGAGCACACGTGAGCCGGCGGCGAGCCGGACGACCGCGGGCCTCGCGACAGCTCCGGCGACGTCGACCAGGACCGGCGGCGGTATTGGGCTCGGCGGTGCGGTCGCTTCCGCGATCTCGATGGCCGCGGCGGGTGGCGCGAGGACGCGGCCGGCGACCGCGAAGGCGAGCCCGAGCGCGGCGAGAAGGGCCATCACGATGAGGACGGGACGCGGCATCTCCCGGATCGTGCACGGCAGGCCGTGCCGTGCGGTGTACCCGATGTGAGGACGCGCGGTCGCTATTTGTGGCGACGGCCGCTCTGTTTCGCTGTCGCCCGGCGCGCTAGTTGGCCCGTCGCCCCCCAGGCGTCGCGCCCATCTGCACGATCGACACGGCCAGGCTCCCGACCGTGCGCCCGTCGACGTCGAGGTCGAACGTGTGGACACCGTAGCTCGTGAAGCTCAGGTTGTTCAGCTCGACGATCACGTTGACATCCTGTGCGTCGCCCGAGGATTGCACCGTCATCTCCGGCGCGTGCTGCATGGCAGGCCGGCCCTCGGGATCGCGGAGCCGCACGACGACGGTGTGGGTGCCCGGATCCAGGCCCAGCACGGCAACGACGAACATACGCGGGTGCTGCGCGGGCAGGTCCGAGACGCTGATGTTGCGGAAGATCCCGAGCACGCTGACCTTGCCGTCCTGGCCGACCAGTGCGTGGTCGCAGAGTGCGGCGAGCCGCAGCTCCGGCTCCATCACTTCGTCACCAGGTTCACGAGCCGGTCGCGCACCACGATGGTGTGCGTGACGGGGCGCCCGGCGAGCGCGGCGCGCGCGCGCTCGCTCTTCCTGGCCGCCGCCTCTGCGGCCGCGTCGTCGAGTCCAGCAGGCGCGGTGAGACGGTCGCGCACCTTTCCGTCCACCTGGACGACGAGCGTGATCTCCCGCCGCGCCGCCGTCGCGAGATCGGCCTCGGGCCAGCGCTCACGATGGATGGACGTGGTGCCGCCGCGTCGCTCCCACAGCTCTTCGGTGATGTAGGGGGCCAAGGGTGCCAGCAGGAGGAGGAGGGTCCGCACGCCGTCGCCCCGGCTCGGGCCGCTCGCGTGGAGCAGCTCGCGCGACAGCTCCATCAGCGCCGAGATGGCCGTGTTGAAGTGGTACTTCTCGAGGTCCAAGGTGACCTTCGCGATGGTGCGATGCACGTAGCCGTCGAGCTCGGCGTCGCGCACACCGCCGGATGGCGGCGCCGTCGCAATGTCCCACACCCGATGCAAGAAGCGGTGCACGCCCTCGATGCCCGAAGCGTCCCAGTCGGCACCTGCCGTCCAGGGACCCATGAAGCCCATGAAGAGCCGGAGCGTGTCGGCGCCGTACCGCGCCACGTACTCGTCGGGCGCCTGCACGTTGCCGCGCGACTTCGACATCTTGCTGCCCTTGAACACGATCGTGCCCTGGTTGCGCAGGTGCGTGAACGGCTCGCGGAACCACAGGTGCCCCAGGTCCGCGAGCGCCTTGCACACGAACCGCGCGTACAGAAGATGCAGGATCGCGTGCTCGATGCCGCCCGTGTATCGCGTCACCGGCAGCCACTTCTTCGCGACGGCCTCGTTCATGAAGGCGGTGTCGATCCTCGGGTCCGGGTAGCGGTAGATGTACCAGGACGAGTCGACGAACGTGTCCATCGTGTCCGCCTCGCGCTCGGCGGGTCCGGAGCAGCTCGGACAGGTCGTCTCGATGAAGCTGCGCTTGCGCGCGAGCGGTGATCCGCCGTCGGGCGTGAACTCGACGTCGTACGGGAGCTCGACCGGCAGTTGATCCTCGGGAACCGGGACGATCCCGCACGATGAGCAGTGCACGATCGGGATCGGCGTCCCCCAGTAGCGCTGTCGTGAGATGAGCCAGTCACGGAGGCGGTAGGTCACCGACGGTCCGCCGATGCCTCGCTCCTTGGCGTCTTCGGCGACCGCGCGCTTGCCCTCTTCGCTCGTCATCCCGCTGAACCGCCCACTGCGCACCATGACGCCAGGACCGGTGTAGGCCAGGGCCAGATCGGTGTGCTCCGTGCCGTCGGCAGAGATGACCTCGCGGATGGCGAGCCCGTAGGTCCGCGCGAACGCGAAGTCGCGGTCATCGTGAGCGGGGACGGCCATGATCGCACCGGTGCCATACGTCGCGAGCACGTAGTCGGCGATCCAGATCGGGATGCGCTCGCCGGTGAAAGTGTTCACCGCGAAGGCACCAGTGTCGACACCCGTCTTGGAACGCTCCGCGGAGGTCCGCTCGATCTCGGTCGCCTGCCGGGTGGCGGCGACGTACGCGTCGACCTCGGCCCGCCGCGCGGAGGTGGTGATCTTGTCGACGAGCGGATGCTCCGGGGCGAGCACCATGAACGTCGCGCCGAAGATCGTGTCCGGGCGCGTCGTGAAGAACGGGATCCGGTCGGCGGCACCGTCGACCCCGAACGAGAACTCGGCGCCCTCGGACCGGCCGATCCAGTTCGTCTGCATGACTCGCACGCGCTCCGGCCAATCGATCCCCTCGAACGTCAACAGCTCGTCCGCGTACTCCGTGATCCGGAAGAACCACTGGACGAGATCCTTCTTCGTGACCGGGGTGTCACACCGCTCGCAGAGGCCGTTGATGACCTGTTCATTCGCGAGCGCGGTCTGGTCCTTCGGGCACCAGTTCACCGGCGCTTTCGCGCGGTAGGCGAGGCCCTTCTCGTAGAGCTTCAGGAAGAGCCACTGGTTCCAGCGGTAGTAATCGGGATGGCAGGTCACGACCTCCCGCCGCCAGTCGATCATCGCGCCCATCAGGCGGAACTGGCGCCGCATGTTCGCCATGTTCCGTTCCGTGTTGTCGGATGGATGGACGCCGGTCCTGATGGCGGCGTTCTCGGCGTTCAGGCCGAATGCGTCGAAGCCCATCGGAAAGAGCACGTTGTGGCCGCGCATGCGCACGAAGCGCGCGGCCGTGTCGGATGGCGTCATTGCGTACCAGTGGCCGACGTGCAGGTCGCCGGAGGGGTACGGGAACATCGTCACGAAGTAGAAGTTGGGGTCACTGGAATCGTCCGGGGTGGCGGCGAGACGATCGCGCTCCCAGCGATCGCGCCACTTCTCCTCGATCGCGGCTGGCGTGTAGCGCGCCTTTCTCGGGGGCTCGTCCGGCGCGGGCGAACCCGGGGCAGCACGCACGTTCTGCTCGGCCATGACGCCACCTCCCGCGGACATGAATAGACCCCTCGTCCATGAAGGGGACGGAAGGGTCAGTTCCGCGGTACCACCCCGACTTGAGGTTCCGTCCTTGTGGAGCTGGCGGGATTCGAACCCGCGACCCCCACACTGCCAGTGTGATGCGCTCCCACTGCGCCACAGCCCCGACGGCATCCTCCGCTCGAGCACGGTGATAACGGGCGTGACCCCGGCGTGCGCTAGGCGTCGCGTTCGCGCACGCGGCTCCCGGACGAGTTCTCCCACCCGCACGCACCGGCCTTGCACCCTCCGCCGGCTCGCTTCGCGCAAGGAATGGGGTACTGCTTCCGTTCGCAGCCGTTAGGAAGGCCAAAGTATAGAGGTGGAGGCATCGCTCGCCGCGTTCCTGAGCGGCCGGACACCGGCCGCCATCGAGCACGTCGTCTGGCCGCAGGCGGGCGGGGAGTTCGACTTCTTCGCGTATCTCACGCCAGACCCTCCCCCACTCGATCTCGTCGTCTCCGCCCGCGCGATCCTCGTTCGGGACGGCCTGCTCCTCGCATTCGATAGCGGGACGGGCACGACGCATGTCATCCCAGGCGGCCGGCGCGAGCCGGGGGAATCGCTCGAGGGCACGCTCGCACGCGAGATCCGCGAGGAGATCGGCTGCGAGATCGCGCCGGGACCGCGGCCGCTCGGGTTCATCCAGCTGCGCAATTGCCTGCCGCGCCGGCACGGGTCGCCATACCCCTACCCGGACTCCCTGTGGATCGTGTACGCCGCGAATGCGCTCCCGGGAGGAGAGCCGCCCAGCGGAGACGTATGGGTCCGCGATCCGCGGTTCGTC
>JACDAF010000243.1 GCA_013695575.1 Chloroflexota bacterium
GCCGTCCGGGCGAGGAGCTGGCGAAGCGCGTCGTCGATGACCGCAGTCAGGGTCCGCCGCTCTCGCGCGGCGAATTCCTTCGCTTCCCGCAGAAGCCGCTCATCCAACCTCACAGTCGTTCTCATGCGTCAAAGTGTCTGGACGAGACACTCATATGTCAACAGAGAGCTCACTGCCACTGAAGACCCGCAGTCCCTCGCCCGCTGGATGGAAGTGCTCGCTCGGCTGACGCCCTGGCAGGCTTCCACAAAATACGAGCACAATCTGACCGCGCACACGGGCGGCGGGCGCATGCCAGCGGAAGTGACCGCGGCCGCTACTGCTTCGTGCTGGGTCTGGATGCGGCCGGCGACGCGGTGGAGACCGTGCGCGTGTCCCGGAGCCCGGCCGCGCGACAGCTCCGAGCCCGACCCCGCCCGCCGAGCGCGCGATCACCTCGCTGCCGTCCACGAGCACGAGCCCCTGAATGTTGCGGCTCGTGCTCTCGGTCTAGCCGATCCCGAGCGCGCTCGCGACGAGGTAGACGATCGACAGCGACCCCGTGAGCCCGGCGATGCCCCAGCCCAGGGTGCCGCGTACCCGGCCGTTCGCGTCGGACCCCATGACCGAGGGATCGCTTGCCAGACGCATGATGAAGACGAGCACGATCGGCAGCAGCAGCCCGTTCACCGCCTGCGAGACGACGATGAGCGGCAGCAGCTGTTCCTTGGGCACCAGCAGCACGATCGCACCCCCGGCGGCGAGCAGGAACGTGACCAAGCCCATGAACACGGGGGCATCGCGAAAGTCGTGGCTGATGCCCGACTCCCAGCCGAACGCCTCGCAGATCGCGTACGAGGTCGAGAGCGGCATGACCGTGAGCCCGAGGAGCGAGGCGGCCAACAGGCCGACCCCGAACAGCAGGCCCGCGGCCTCGCCGGCGAGCGGTCGCAGCGCCTGCGCTGCTTGCGCCGCAGTCTGTGCCGGCACGCCCGCCGGAAAGAGGACCGTGCCGGACACGACCAGGATGAAGAAGGCGAAGAGTCCCGCGAGCGTCGCGCCCAAGATCGCGTCGAGTCGTGCCGACGCGAAGGACTCGCGGTCGATGCCCTTGTCCACGACCGACGCCTGCAGGTAAAACAGCAGATACGGTGTCACAGTCGTCCCGACGAGTGCCAGCGCCATCACGAGCACGGCGGGATCGTTCGCCACCGTCGGGAGGAACCCTCTGCCGACCTCGCTCCAATCCGGGTGCAGTATCGCGATGCTGACGGGATACGCGATGAACGCGAGGATGAGCGCGAACAGCGCGCGCTCCACCACGCGATAGCTCGCGAAGACGATGAGCGCCCAGACCACGATGCCGGCGACGGGAACAGACGCCCACGGCGGCACGCCGACGAGGCCGAGGCTCGCCGCGATCCCGGCGTACTCCGCGACCACGTTGCTCGCGTTCGCGATGAACAGCGCGAGCATCGCGACGATGGTCCAGCGCACGCCGAAGCGCTCGCGGATGAGGTCCGAGAGGCCTTTCCCTGTGACGGCACCCATCCGCGCGCACATCTCCTGCACGATGACGAGCGAGAGGCTCGCGATGAGGAGGAGCCAGAGCAGCGCGAAGCCGAAGCGCGCGCCGGCCGCCGTGTACGTCGTGACACCGCCCGCGTCGTTCCCGGCGAAGCCGGTGATGATGCCCGGTCCCATGACCACGAGGAAGGCCGCGAACGCTGCGCGGCGCCGGTGGACGTTGCGCCTCACCGCGCGATGGACCGGAGCGACCTCTTCTTCCAGCCGCGCGGCAGCATGAGCTCGACAACGTCGTCGACGGTCACGATGCCGAGGAGCTTCTGCCCGGCGTCCACCACAGGCACGGCGAGCAGGTCGTACTTGGCGATGAGCGAGGCGACATCCTCCTTCGGCGTGTCGACCTCGACCTTCAGGATGTGCGGATCCATGATCTGCGCGAGCAGCTCATTCGGCGAAGCGACGACGAGGTCGCGCAGCGACACCACGCCATCCAGTCGGCCCTCAGCGTCGATGACGTAGAGGTAGTACGCGAGCTCGGGGTCTGGCTTCAGCTCACGCAGCCTGTTGATCCCGGCGGCGGCCGTGAGCTCGCGCGGGAGCGCGACGAAATCGGTCGTCATGATCCCGCCCGCGGAGTTCTCCGAGTGGGAGAGGAGCTCCTCGACGTCCTCCCCCTCCTCCTTCTCCATCAGCTCGACAAGCTCCTCGCGCTGCTCCTCGGGCAGGTCCTGCAGGAGATCGGCGGCCTCGTCGGGGGCCATCTCCTCGAGAATGTCGGCGGCGCGCTCCTCGTCCAGGTCGCCGACGATCTCGACCTGCATCTCCGGCTCGATCTCCGCGAGCGTCTCCGCAGCGGTCTCGACGTCGAGCTGCTCGAAGACGGCGCGCCGCTCGTCGGCGCTCATGTCCTCGACGATGTCCGCGATGTCCGCGGGGTGCAGCAGCGCGAGCTTCGCGTGCGGGACAGTAAGCCGCACGTTCGCGGCGTTGCCGGTGTCGATCGGCTGAACGAGGTGCCAGGGGATGATGCCGCGCGGGAGCTTCCGCCCGACGACCCCGGCGATGCCCTCGGCGAGCCGCTCGGCGCCCACGCGGCGCAGCAGACCGCGCAGGCCGACGTCCGCGCCGACGAGGCGCAGCTGCCCGCCAGCCTCTTCCAGCTGGAGATCGTTCACGCGGACGACCTTCGCGCCGTGCGTGTCCACGATCTGCTTGTCCATGAGGTCGCGGCCGAGCCGGAGCGCGTCGTCCGGCAGGCCCGCCTCGAGCACCTGGTCGAGCGGCACCAGCACCCGGTAGTGGCCGGTCTCGCTCACCAGATCGCTCCAGCGGATCGCGTGCTCGCCGGCCCGCGTCGCGAGGACGGCCCACTGGACCGGCGGAAACTGACCGGTGGGGACCACCGCGACGTCGGCGAGCTTCGCCACCTCGTCCCCCCCGGGGCCGAGGATCTTCCGGTTCTGGATCTCGCTCAGGTACGGCACGGCTCGGAGGGTAGAGCACAGCGCCGGCGAGACGCGGGCCCGTGCGCTTCCCGATCTCGGGCCCCTCCGCGGAAGGAACCCCCGAGATCGTCGCGCACGGGGCCGCGCGTCCCGCCCAGCAGGACCGCTGCGGTGTCAGGCGAGGGAGGGCTTCGCCCGACCGAGCCGCAGGGCCCCCGGTAGCCGGCGAGACGAAGTCGAGCCGGGACCGGGGTTTGTCTAGTAGTTCAGGATGGGCGCGAGCCAGCGCTCCGTGGTGGCGAGGTCCTGCCCCGTGCGGCGCGCGTACTCGGCGACCTGATCGCGCTCGATCTTGCCGACGCCGAAGTAGTGCGCCGCCGGGTGCCAGAAGTAGTAGCCGCTCACGGCCGCGGTCGGCACCATCGCGAAGCTCTCGGTGAGCTCGATCCCGATCCGCTGCGTCGCGCCGAGCAGCTCGAAGAGGGTCCGCTTCTCGGTGTGATCGGGGCAGGCCGGGTATCCCGGCGCGGGGCGGATGCCCTGGTAACGCTCGTGGATGATCGACTCGTTGTCGAGATGCTCATCGGGAGCGTAGCCCCAGAGCTCGCGCCGCACGCGCTCGTGCAGCCGTTCGGCGAATGCCTCCGCGAGCCGGTCCGCGAGTGCTTTCAGCAGGATGGCGTCGTAGTCGTCGTGCGCCGCCTCGAACTCGGTGACCTTCGCCTCGAGCCCGATCCCGGTCGTCACAGCGAAGCAGCCGATCCAGTCGTCGACGCCGGCGTCGCGCGGCGCGACGAAGTCCGCGAGGGCCAGGTTCGGCCTGTCGTTCGTCTTCAGCATCTGCTGCCGGATGGTGTGGATGACCGCGCGCGGCTCCCCCTCGCGCTTGGTGTCCCACACCAGGATGTCCTCCGCGCCGTCGGAAGCCGCCGGGAAGAACCCGACGACGGCGCGGGCTTGGAGCCACCGCTCTTCGACGATGCGCCGCAGCATCCCGCGGGCATCCTCGAAGAGCGCGCTCGCGGCCGCCCCGACCTTCGGGTCGGTGAGGATCGCGGGGTAGTGTCCAGCCAGCTCCCAGGTCTGGAAGAACGGCGTCCAGTCGATCCGCGGAACGAGATCGCTCAGCGGGACGTCGTCGAACGTGCGCACGCCCGTGAACGTGGGCCGCGGCGGCGGCGTGGCCGTCCAGTCGAGGCGGAGACGGTTCGCGCGCGCGGCCTCGAGCGGCTGGCGCTTCACCTCGGCCAGGCGCTCCGCGCGGCGCACGCGCAGATCCTCGTACTGCTCGCGGATCTCGCGGACGAAGTCGTCGCGCCCGCTGTCGCTGAGCAGGGTGCTCGCGACGGCGACGGCGCGCGACGCGTCGATGACGTGCACGACCGGCCCCGAGTAGCGCGGCTCGATCTTCACCGCCGTGTGCACGCGGCTCGTCGTCGCGCCGCCGATGAGGAGCGGCGTCGTGAACCCTTCGCGCTCCATCTCGCCCGCGACGTAGGACATCTCCTCGAGCGACGGCGTGATGAGGCCGGAGAGCCCGATGAGGTCGGCGCGCTCGCGCGTCGCGGTCTCGAGGATCCTCGCGGTAGGAACCATGACGCCGAGGTCGACGACGTCGTAGTTGTTGCATTGCAGGACGACGCCGACGATGTTCTTGCCGATGTCGTGGACGTCGCCCTTCACCGTCGCCATGATGACCTTGCCCTTCGCCCGTGTGTCCGCGTTGGCGAGCTTCTCCGCCTCGATGTAGGGGACGAGGTGCGCGACCGCGCGCTTCATGACGCGGGCGCTCTTCACGACCTGCGGCAGGAACATCTTCCCGCTGCCGAACAGGTCGCCGACGATGTTCATGCCCGCCATGAGCGGGCCCTCGATCACCTCGATCGGTCGCTCGGCGAGCCGCCGCGCCTCCTCGGTGTCCTCGACGATGAAGTCCGTGATCCCGTGGACGAGCGCGTGCGCGAGCCGCTCGTGGACCGGCCCCTTCCGCCACGCGAGGTCCACCGCGCGCGTCGCGACCTCGCCTCTCGCGCTCTCGGCGACCTCGAGGAGCCGCTCGGTCGCGTCGGGCCGGCGCGCGAGGACGACGTCCTCGACGCGCTCGAGGAGCAGCGGCGGGATGTCGGTGTACAGCGCGATCGCGCCGGCGTTCACGATGCCCATGTCCATCCCGGCGCTGACGGCGTGATACAGGAACACCGCGTGGATCGCCTCGCGGAGGGCGTTGTTGCCGCGGAAGGAGAACGAGACGTTGCTCACGCCGCCGCTCACCTTCGCGTGCGGGAGCGTTGCCTTGATCCGCCGCGTCGCCTCGATGTAGTCGAGGGCGTAGCGGTCGTGCTCCTCGATGCCCGTCGCGATCGCGAAGATGTTGGGATCGAAGATGATGTCCTCGGGCGGGAAGCCGACCTGCTCCGTGAGGATGCGGTACGCCCGCTCGCAGATCGCGACTTTCCGCTCGGCCGTGTCGGCCTGGCCCTGCTCGTCGAAGGCCATGACGATGACGGCCGCGCCGTAGCGGCGCACGAGCCTGGCCTGGCGGATGAACTCTTCCTGGCCCTCCTTCAGCGAGATGGAGTTCACGATCCCCTTGCCCTGGACGCACTTGAGGCCCGTCTCGATGACGCGCCACTTCGAGGAGTCGATCATCACGGGTATGCGCGCGACTGCCGGCTCCGTCGCGGCGAGGCTGAGGAAGGTCCGCATCGCCTGCTCCGAGTCGAGCAGACCCTCGTCGAAATTCACGTCGATCATCACCGCGCCCGCCTCGATCTGCTGGCGCGCGACCTCGAGCGCCCCCTCGTAGTCGCCGGCGAGGATCAGCTTCTTGAAGCGCGCCGACCCGGTCACATTCGTCCGTTCGCCAACGTTCACGAAGTTCGTGCTCTCCGAGATGGTGAGCGGCTCGAGGCCGGAGAGGCGCAGGGCGGGGCGTATCTCTGGCGGGCAGCGGGGGGGCACGTCGCGAACGGCGGTGGCGATGGCGCGGATGTGCGCCGGCGTCGTCCCGCAGCAGCCGCCGACGATGTTGAGCAGGCCCGCTTCCGCGAACTCGCGCAGGACGGATGACGTGAACGCCGGCGTTTCGTCGTACCCGCCCATCTCGTTCGGCAGCCCGGCGTTGGGGTGGACGCTCACGCGGCAGGGCGCGATGCGCGAGAGCTCCTGCACGTACTCGCGGAGCTCCTTCGCCCCGAGCGCGCAGTTGAGGCCGACGGAGAACGGTCGCGCGTGCGCGATGGAGTTCCAGAACGCCTCCGTCGTCTGGCCCGAGAGCGTGCGCCCGCTCGC
>JACDAF010000329.1 GCA_013695575.1 Chloroflexota bacterium
GCGTGCTCGGGACCGACGCCCGGGTAGTCGAGACCCGCCGAGATGGAGTGGGTGCCGCGGATCTGCCCATCGTCGTCCTGGAGCACGAGGGTGCGCGTGCCGTGCAGCACGCCGACCGAGCCTGCGACGATCGACGCGGCGTGCTCCCCGGTCGCGATGCCCCGTCCCGCGGCCTCGACGCCGCGGAGCCGCACCGCCGAGTCCGCGACGAACGGCGCGAACATGCCGATCGCGTTCGAGCCGCCGCCGACGCAAGCCACGACCACGTCGGGGAGGCGGCCGAGCAGCTCGACCGACTGCGCTCGCGCCTCGGTGCCGATGACCGACTGGAGGTCGCGCACCATCGTCGGGTACGGGTGCGGTCCGATCGCCGATCCGAGGAGGTAGTACGTCGTGCGCACGTTCGTCACCCAGTCGCGGATCGCCTCGTTCACCGCGTCCTTCAGCGTGCGCGTCCCGGCCTCCACGGGCCGCACCTCGGCTCCAAGCAGCTTCATGCGGAAGACGTTCGGCGCCTGGCGCCGCATGTCCTCGGTCCCCATGTAGACGATGCACTCGAGTCCGAGGAGGGCGCATGCCGCGGCGCTGGCGACCCCGTGCTGCCCCGCACCCGTTTCCGCGACGACGCGGTGCTTCCCCATCCGCCTCGCGAGGAGCGCCTGACCGACGGCGCTGTTGATCTTGTGCGCGCCGGTGTGCGCGAGGTCCTCGCGCTTCAGCAGGACGCGGGCCAGCCCCACCTCCGCGGCGAGCCGCGCCGCGTCCGTCAGCGGCGTCGGACGGCCGACCCAGTCGCGCAGGACCGTAGCGAGCTCGGCGCGGAAGGCGGGGTCCGCGCGCGCCTCGTCATACGCGGCCTCGAGCTCGGCCACCGCGGGCATGAGCGTCTCGGGCATGTACTGCCCGCCGAACTCACCGAACCGGCCACGATCCATCATTGGGCGGGCGGATCGTGGTCGACCAGAACGACGACGCGGCCGGCCGGCACCGGCGAACGCTTCGCGGTCGTGAGCGTGCGCAGGAGCGCCGCGGGATCGGCAGCGCGCATGAGCGCGGTCCCCACGAGGACGGCATCGACCCGCGCCGGAAGCTCCACGAGGTCCGCCGCGGACGCGATGCCCGACTCGGCCACGTAGACCTGGTGGGGCCGGACGAACGTGTGCAGGAGGCGCGCGCGGGAGCGGTCGATCACGGCCGGGTCGCGGAGATCGCGCGCGTTCGCCCCGATGACGCGGGCTTTCGAGCGCGCGGCACGCCCGAACGCGACGGTGTCGTGGGCCTCCACGACCGGCTCCATGCCGAGGTCCGTCACGAGATCGATGAGCCGCTCGAGCTCCGCGTCACCGAGCGCCTCCGCAATGAGCAGCACCGCATCCGCGCCCGCGGCGCGGGCCTGCCACACCTGGTACTCATCGACGATGACGTCCTTGCAGAGGACCGGAAGCTTCACCATCGCGCGGACCGCGCGGAGATCCTCGAACGAGCCGCCCCAGTGGCGCGGCTCGGTGAGCACCGAGATCGCCGCCGCTCCGGCGGCGGCGTACAGCAGCGCCTGGGTCCGCGGGTCGAAGGCCGGATCCGCGAGCGGCCCGGCCGCGGGCGAGGTCCGCTTGACCTCCGCGATCACGGCGACGTGCCCGCCGCTCGCCCTCATCACGAGGGTGTGCCGGAACGGCCGTACCGCCGGCGCGTCGCGCAACGCGGCACCGAGCGACGGCTCCCGCTTTCGTGCCGCGGCCACCTCCGCGCGGCGCTCCGCCACCAGCCGGTCGAGGAAGGTGATCATGCCGCGACCTCGCCGCCCAGACGCTGCGTGGTCCCCACGAAGCGCTCCAGCAGCGCCGCGGCGGACCCGCTGTCGATCGAGCGCTCCGCGAGCGCCACGCCGGCCCGTAGATCGGCGGCGGCACCCGCGACGACGCAGGCGGCCGCGGCGTTGAGCACGACCACGGTACGGTGCGGGCCGCGCTGGCCGCCGAGAACGGCGCGCGCGACCGCGGCATTCGCCGCGGCGTCGCCGCTCGCGATCTCGGCGACACTTACCGTCTCGAGGCCCGCCATCCTGGGTTCGATCGTGCCCTCACGCACCTCGCCGTCGCGCAGCTCCCAGGTCCGCGTCGGCCCGGCCGGCGTGATTTCGTCGAGGCCGTCGCTGCCATGGACCACGAGCGCGCGCTCCATACCGAGCTCCGCGAGCACCTGCGCGACGGTGCCGCCGAGCGTCGGTGTCGCGACGCCGATGACCGCGCGACGCACACCCGCAGGGTTCGCGAGCGGCCCGAGGATGTTGAAGACCGTGCGGATGCCGATCTCGCGCCGCACCTGCGCGGCGTGGCGCATCGACGGGTGAAAGCGCGGCGCGAACATGAACGCGAGCCCGACCTCGGCGAGGCAATGTGAGATTCCCTCCGGCCCCAGGTCGATGCGTACGCCGAGCGCCTCGAGGATGTCGGCGCTCCCGCATTTGCCTGATGCGGCGCGGTTGCCATGCTTCGCGACCTTCGGTCCGGCGGCGGCCACGACGACGCTCGCCAGCGTCGAGATATTGAAGGGATCGTCGCGCGACCCGCCTGTCCCGACGATGTCGATGGCATCCTCGGCGTCAGGCACCCGCAGCGCCGCCTGGCGCATCCCGAGGGTGAATCCGGCGATCTCGTCGACCGTCTCTCCGCGCACCCGGAGCGCCGCGAGCAGCGCGCCGAGTTGCGCGGGCGTCGCCTCGCCGGACAGCACCGTCGACATCGCGCGGCAGGCCTCGTCGCGCGTCAGCGTTCCGCCCAATACGACTTTCGCCAGCGCGGCCTTGGCGTCCAGCGGTGCACCTCCTATCCCCGCCACCTACGCCGCCGCTTGCGCGGCTGCTCCGATGGCGTGGGCCCTTGCGGCTCGTCGCGGCAAGCCGCTTCTCGCCTGAGCCCGCATGAATACGTGAGCCCTCGCCCGCATCGGGACGAGGGCTCGTGGTGCCACCCGAAGTCGGTCGCGCATCGCTGCGCGACCCTCACCTTCCGTCCAAGCGTCTCTTGAACGGATCCCCCTCTAACGTGGGGTCAGTCCGGCCATACCTGACCGCCGTGCGGCTCGGGACAGCGTCTCGCGGGGTCCATTTCGCGCCGATCCGCCGACCCGGCTTGCACCGTCCCGGGCTCGCTACGTGGCTCGCCGGCGTTACTCGCCCCGCTCGAACGACGTGCGCCGATGGTATTCGGGCTGGGAGGCGAACGGCAAGCAAGCGCCGGTATTGCTGCCGGAAACGGACGCGATTGGTCGCTTCCTAGGATTGCGGCATGGCGATGCGGATCCTCCAGGTGCCTGGTCGCCCGCCCGGTCCGATGGCCGTCCGGTCGACCCTGCTGACACATCCGCCGGCGCGGGTGCGCGACGTGCTGCGCGGGCTCCCGGTGGCGACCGGCTACCGGCTCAGCGTGAAGCCGCTCCGGTACCGCACTCGCCCGCACCTCCAGGCGTTCACCTACTGGGACCAGCTCGAGATCCTGATCCAGGTCCCCGAGCCGTTCCGCCCGTTCCAAGAGCTGGTCGACCTCGGCAGCCGGGGCGCCCCGCTGGTGGCCTTTCGGACACGGCGCGACGTCATCCGCTTCCTCTACCTTCACGAGTTCTGCCACTGGTGGCTCTATCTGCTCCATGGCTGGGGCACGAGCGCCGAGGTCGCGTGCGACCGGTACGCCGTCGCGAATTATCGCCGGACCGGCCAGGTCGCGCCTCCCGCGGTCCGCTGGCGGGGTGACCGCGCCGCGTAGGAGCGGAACCGCGGTCGAGGACGCACGCCGCTGTCGGGAGGGGCGCGGGCGATCCGACGCAGCCTCGTGCGATCACCGGCCATCGGGTTCACCGGCCGGCTCCCCTGACCTGGGCCGGCCCAGCGCCGCCTCCTCCAGCTGCACGTAACGAGCGCCCTTGCGTGACAGCACGCTCTCGACGAGCTGGATGGAGTCAACACGAAAGTCGAGCCGCGGCACCGCCGTCGCGGCCAGGCGTCCTTCGATCGAACGTGCGTCCTCCAGCTCGACTGCCGGCGTGACGCGCGCGAGGGTGACGTGGGCCGCAAAGGGCTTGTGGTCGAAGGGCAGATCACGTTCTTCCAGCCGGGCGCGGACGCGGTCCGCGACCGCTCCAAGCTCCTTCGCCCCGGTGCCCGCCCCGAGCCAGAGCACGGCCGGTGGGCCGGATCGAGGGAACCGGCCGAGCCGGTCGAGGCACGCGTCGATCGGGGCGGACGATCGCGCCGCGGCGCGGAGCGCATCGCGCGCGGGCTGGACCGTCTCCGCCGGCACGCTGCCGATGAACGCCAATGTCAGGTGGAGCAGCGCCGCTGGGACCCGCCGAAGCGCCGGAAGATCTCCCGGGAGCACGTCCGCCGCGCGCTCGGCGAGAGCCGCCGGAAGCTGGATCGCGACGAAGAGCCGGATGGGCGGCGGATGGGCGCCGTCCGACGGTCGTCTTGCCGCCTGGCGCGCGGAGTCTCGCACGTCACGCACCGCGTCGGTGCGGTGACAGCTACGCGGGCGTCGGAGCCGGTGCGGGTCCCTTGCCGGGATCGCGTCGCTTGTCGTCCCCCACCGGCACGCCACCGCTCGGCGGCGTCGGGGCGGGTCCGCCCGTCGACGCGGCGACCGGGAGCCCGTCGGGGCCGTCCGAGAGGAGCTTCTCGAAGTCGTCGCTCGAGATCGTCTCGTGCTCGAGCAGGTACCGGACGAGCAGATCGAGCTTGTCGCGGTTCTGGGTCAGCACCTGGTACGCGCGCTGCCGCGCCCGGTCCACGATCTGGTGGACCTCCGAGTCGATGATCTTCGAGGTCTCCTCCGAATAGTTGCGCTCTTCCTGGATCTGGCGGCCGAGGAAGATGAGCTCGTCGGAACGGCCGTACTGCAGCGGACCGAGCTTCTCGCTCATCCCGTACTTCGTCACCATCTGGCGCGCCATCTCGGTCGCCTTCTCGATGTCGTTCGAGGCGCCGGTGGTGACGTCCCCACCGAGGTGGAGCTGCTCGGCGGTCCAGCCGCCCAGAGCGGCCGCGATGTCGTCCTCGAACTCCTTCTTCGTGCGGAAGTAGCGGTCCTCCTGCGGCAGCGACCAGGTCACGCCCATGGCCATGCCGCGGGCGACGATGGAGATCTTGTGGACCGGATTGGTGTTCGTCAGCAGCTTGAAGCAGAGGGCGTGGCCGGCCTCGTGGTAGGCAACGATCACCTTCTCCTTCTCCGTGATCACCCGCGAGCGTCGCTCGGGCCCGAGCGAGACCTTCTCGAGGGCCTCCTCGAACTCGGGCTGGCCGATGAGCTTCTTGTTGCGGCGCGCCGCCAGGATCGCGGCTTCGTTGACCACGTTCGCGAGGTCCGCCCCCGAGAAGCCGGGCGAGAGCTTCGCGATCCGCATGAGGTCCACCGTCTTGTCGAGCGGCTTCCCCTTCACGTGCACCTCGAGCACCGCGCGGCGACCCTTGATGTCGGGACGGTCGAGCACGACCTGACGGTCGAAGCGGCCGGGGCGGAGGAGGGCGGGGTCCAGGACATCGGGGCGGTTCGTCGACGCGAGGACGATGACGTTCGTCCCCGTGTCGAAGCCGTCCATCTCGACCAGGATCTGGTTGAGCGTCTGCTCGCGCTCGTCGTGCGAGCCGCCAAGTCCCGCGCCGCGCTGACGGCCGACGGCGTCGATCTCATCGATGAAGACGATGCACGGCGCGTTGCGCTTGGCCTGATCGAAGAGGTCGCGAACGCGCGAGGCGCCCACGCCAACGAACATCTCGACGAACTCCGAGCCGGAGATCGAGAAGAACGGCACCCCCGCCTCGCCGGCGACGGCCCGCGCGAGCATCGTCTTGCCGGTGCCGGGTGGGCCGACGAGCAGCACGCCGCGCGGGATCCGCGCGCCGAGGCTCGAGAACTTCTCTGGGTACTTGAGGAACTCGACCACTTCCGTGAGCTCCTGCTTGGCCTCCTCGACGCCTGCGACATCCTCGAACGTGGTCGTCGGCTTGTTCCCGATGAACATGCGCGCGCGGCTCTTGCCGAAGGACATCGCCTGGTTATTCGTGCCCTGCGCCTGGCGCATCATGTAGATGAAGAACCCACCGATGAGCAGCACCGGCAGGAGGCTCAGCAGCAGCGAGCCGACGAAGCCGAGCGTCTGGCTCGATTCCTCGATCCGGTACTTCACGGCGCGGGATGGGTTCGCCTGGTTGTACGCGTCGAGGGTCTGCACGAACGATTCATCGCGCTCCGGCAGCTTCGCTTGCAGCTTCGTGGTGGTGTCGTTCAGCGTGAGCGTGGCGGTGCTGCCTTGGATCGCGACGGTGGAGACCTGGCCCGCCTGGATCTTGGACTTCGCCTCGCTCAGATCGACAACGGTCGCCGCTGTTCCCTGCGACCGGTAGGCGAACAGCAGGGCCAGGCCCATCACGACCAGGACGAGTGTGAGGATGCCGTTCTTGACGATGCGGTTGTCGATGTTCAAGCCATGCCCTCGTTCATTACTACGATGCTACCGCGTGAGCGGACCGCCTCGGTCCGAGGCGTCGCCGCCGGTATGCGTCTTTCTTGCCAGCAGGCGCCATTCGCCCTTGCCCGCACGGGTCGTGACACCGGGGATCCACCAAATCTCCCCTGAAGCGGTCACGACAAGCGGCTGCGAATCGCGCCGCCGGGCGGGGATCTTTGCGTCGGTGAGCAGGTCCTGGACCTTCGCGCGCGTTCGGCCGGCCATGCGGTCGCCCGGCTGGCGCGTGCGCACGTGCAGGCCGTACGGCGCCGGTGGGGCAGCGACGCTGTGGCTCCATCCCTCACCTGCTTCGTCCCGCGTCAGGACGAGCGTCCACTCCGCGAACGTGATGGGCTCGTCCGGCGATAGCCGCACCGCGTCCGGCGGCTTCGTGAGCGGTCCTGCTGACGCGGCCCTGGGGACGATCCGGAGGCGCGCGTACTCACGGACCGCAGATCCACCCGGAAGATCGAGGGAGGCGGTCCCGTCGCGCCGCGCCGCCTCCGTCGCGAGCGCGGCCCGCGTCCGGGCCGACAGCGGCCGTCCAGTGGCCCGCTGCCAGACGAGCGCGATCGCCTCCCCCCGGACGGTCGGGTCCGGTCCGAGGCGGTCGAGGTCGATCGCGTCTCCGTCGCGTGCGACGCCGATGGCGGCCTCCGCGCTCGCGCGCAGACCATCCGTCGCCTCGGCGGCGGACGAGGCGAGCCGCGCGAGCGCCTCGGCGGCACGCGGATTCACCCTCGCGAGCTCGGGCAGCACCCTGTGGCGCACGCGGTTGCGCGCGAACCGCAGCGACCTGTTCGACGGATCCTCGCGCGGGGCGATACCCGCGGACAGGCAGACGGCGGCGGTCTCCTCGCGCCCGATCGCGAGAAGCGGGCGCGCGATGCCGTCGCGCAACGGACGCATCGCGGCGATCCCCGCGAGACCGCTGCCGCGCGCGGCGCGGAGGAGCACCGTCTCGGCCTGATCGTCACGCGTGTGGCCGGTCGCGATCGAGCTGGCGCCGATCTCACCTGCGGCGCGGCGGAGGAATGCGTACCGAGCGGTGCGCGCGGCGTCCTCGCTCGCGGGCTTCGCGTCGGCGCGCCCGATGCGGAGTGGCGCGCCGCAGCGCGCCGCGAGCTCCGCGACGTACGCCGCGTCGGCGGCGGAGGCGCGAGGGCGTGTCCGGTGGTCGAAGTGCCCGACGTGAAGCACCAGGCCGTGCTCGGCGGCGAGCTCGCGGAGGATCAGGAGAAGCGCGGTCGAGTCCGTGCCGCCCGACACGGCGACGAGCAGCGGGCCCGGGCGGAAGAGCGCCTTCTCACGCGCGAAGGCGCGAACGGTCTGGATGGTCCTGCGAGGGAGTGCCACAGGTGGCTGGGGTGGGATTTGAACCCACGATCGGGCGGTTATGAGTCGCCTGCTCTAGGCCACTGAGCTACCCAGCCTCGTACCGGTCGAGTGTAGGCAAGAGGATCCGAGCCTCACGCGCAGCGGTCGCAAGAGAAACGCATAAAAAGTGAACGCGGCCCTTGCGGGCCGCGTCGCTGTTGCGGGAGGCCGATTCGAACGACCGATCTACGGGTTATGAGCCCGTCGTGGTACCACTCCACTATCCCGCAACAGCATTCTATCGCGCGGGCAGACGTGTGCAGGACCTACCGAACGAAGAGGGCCCACCACTTCGCGATCCGACCCGGCTGCGCGGAGACCGTCTGCCCGATCATCCGCTCGGTCTCGCGCTGCACCACGATGAGCGCTTCACTCGGACGGACGAAGCCCAGGTCGCGTGCCTTCTCCACGACATACCCGTCGGTCTGCCGCTCCGCGACCACCACTTGCTTGCGAGCGACGTCGCCCTCGAGCTTCGCGATGTCGGTTCGCAGGCCGCTCGCGTCGCGAGCGACCGCGTTGCCCTGTACGGCGATGGCAGCGAACGCCGCCGCAAGGAGGAGACACGCCGCAAGGACCGTCACCGCGGCAGCCTGCCGCGTGAAGCGGCGCAGCCCCCGGAGCGGTCCGTTCTTCGAGCGTCTGCGGGGCATCGGGGACATCATGCGGGACGGGATAGCTCGCCGGGAAGGTCCGGGAGGTCACCGCCCCCAGCCCGATGCGCGCACCACCCCAGCAGGCCCAGGAGCGCGCGGCCCTCCTCGAGCCGTGGCAGATCGCAGGTGAAGCCCGCTACGACGACGGGCCGCGCGGCAAAGATGATCCCGGCGTCGTTGCGGATGCCATCGAGCCAGCCGCTCTTATGCGCGACTGGCACGTCGCCCGGTAGGTAACGCCGCAGCATCGTAGTGTCCTGGCACCCCCGCAGCAGCGCGATGACCGCGTCGCTCGTCGCGCGGTCGACGCACTCGCCGCGCACGAGCCGCAACAGGAGCAGCGCGGTCTCGCGGGGCGTCATGAGGTTCTCGAGACCCCGCTGCTTCGCCGCTAGGTCGAACATCCGCCGCTGCAGGCGACTTCGGGCGATCCCCCACTGGCGGAGGCGCGCGGTGATGCGTTCCGGTCCCACGCGGTCGATGAGCACGTTGGTGGCGGTGTTGTCGCTGACCGCGATCGTGAGCGCCACGAGATCGCGGACCGGGAGCTCACGCACGCTCGGGATGAGCCCCAGGACGCCCGAGCCGGACACGGGCGCGCCCACCGGAAGTGCCTCGTCCAGCGACAGCCTCCCGTCGGCGGCGTCGGCGTAGAGCGCCATCACGAGCGGGATCTTCACGACGGAAGCGGCCGTGAACAGATCGTCCGCACCGTGCTCGAAGAGGATCGCGCCGGACTCGTCGACCGCCATCAGACCGGCTCGGCCCTCCAGCCGCGCCGACCGGGCCACCAGCGGCCCGAAGACGTCGTCCACGGCGCCAGTCTGAGCGCTCGCTCGCCAGGTCGCGTTCGCGTACGCTCAGCCGTCACGTGATCGAGTTCCGGGACGTCCACAAGCACTACGGGTCGCTCCACGTCCTGAACGGCATCGATCTCCAGGTCGCCGAGCGCGAGGTCGTTGTCGTGATCGGCCCGTCCGGGTCCGGCAAGAGCACGCTCATCCGCACGATCAACAGGCTCGAGCCCATCGAGAGCGGCACCCTCGTGGTGAACGGGACCCCGGTACACGACCGCAAAGTCGACGTGAACAAGCTCCGGCGCGATGTCGGTATGGTCTTCCAGTCCTTCAACCTCTTTCCGCATCTCACGGCGCTGCAGAACGTCATGCTCGCTCCCACGAAGGTGAAGGGCATTCCGAGGGGGACGGCCCGCGAGAAGGGCATCGCGCTGCTCACGAAGGTGGGCATCCCCGAAAAGGCGGACGTCCATCCAGTCAGGCTGTCGGGCGGACAGCAGCAGCGGGTCGCCATCGCCAGGGCGCTGGCCATGGACCCCAAGGTGATGCTCTTCGACGAGCCCACGAGCGCCCTCGACGCCGAGATGATCCGCGAGGTCCTCGACGTCATGCGCGATCTGGCAAGAGAGGGCATGACCATGATCGTGGTCACCCACGAGGTCGGTTTCGCCCGCGAGGCGTCGAACCGCGTGGTGTTCATGGACGGAGGGCGCATCATTGAGGACTCACCGACCGCCCAGTTCTTCGAGCGGCCACGTGAGGAGCGCGCCAGGCAATTCCTGAGCAGGGTCATCCACCACTAGCGTTCAGAAGGAGGGGCACATGCACAGCAGTCTCAAGACCGCGGCCGTCGCTCTGGCGGCACTCTTCGTCGTCGCCGCCTGCGGCGGCGGCGCCGGGACAGGCACACCGGCAGCATCGTCCGCCGCGACCGGCGCGACGTCCACGAAGCCGAAGCTCGAGCTGGCGAGCTACGCCTACGCGATCCAGACCAAGGGCAAGCTGCGGGTCGGCGCCCGTGAGGACAACGTGCCGTTCGGGGTCAAGAACGTGGCCACGAGCAAGTTCGAGGGCTTCGACGTCGACATCGCTCGCGAGATCGCGAAGGAGATCTTCGGCAACGAGTCGGACATCGACAAGTTCATCGAGTACGTCCCGGTCGTTTCCGCAACGCGCATCCCGACCCTGACTGAGAGCAAGGCGGACTTCGTGATCGCAACGTTCACGATCAACGACGACCGCAAGAAGCAGATCGACTTCTCCGACGTGTACTTCAACACCGGGCAGAAGATCCTGGTCAAGAAGGACAACAGCACCATCACGAAGGTGACCGATCTCAACGGCAAGCGCGTGTGCTCCGCGAAGGGCTCGACGAGCGAAGTCAACATCCGCAAGGAGGCGCCGCAGGCGGCGCTTGAGCTGCAGGACACCTATGTGCCGTGCCTGATCCTGCTACAGCAGGGCCGCGTCGACGCCGTCTCGACGGACGAGACGATCCTGTTCGGCCTCGTCAAGCAGGACCCGAACACGAAGATCGTCGGCAGCTACTTCTCGGCCGAGCCATATGGCATCGGCGTGAAGAAGAACGCGAACAACGACCGGAACGGCTTCGTGGATCTCATCAACCGCAGCCTCGTCGCGATGATCCAGGACGGCCGCTGGGCGAAGATCTACAAGCAATGGATCACCCCGGTCTCTGGCGACGAGAAGACGACCCCTGACCAGCGCTAGCACCGCGACGCAGCCGCCGATGGACGGGGGCCGGCCTGGTGCGGGCCCCCGTTCCGTTCGGCGCATCGATGCAGGCGACCAAGGGCCTCGCCCGACGCGGGACCGTCTCGGCGAGGAGCCGCTCTGCCGCCACGAAGCCCAAGAAGCCTTGGAGCGGTGAGCAAGCCGGTGCGCCGGAGCGGACGAAGTCGGGTCCGGGCCCGGGGATAGCCGGATGGGCATCATCGGCGAGTTCTCCGAGCTCTACCTCTTCCCGAACGGGCTCTTCATCACGATCCAGCTCGCGATCACCAGCCTTCTCGGCAGCCTCGTCCTGGGCACGGTCATCGCCCTCTTCCGCATCGCGCCCCTCGTCCCGCTGCGCTGGCTCGGCGGCGGCTACGTCGAGTTCTTCCGGAACACCCCGCTGCTGGTGCAGCTCTTCTTCCTGTACTTCGCGACGCCGTACATCGGGATCTACCTCGGAGAGCCGGACACCTTCGGCTTTCGCGCGGCCGCACTGGGGCTCACGCTCTACCACGCGGCCTACGTCGCCGAGATCGTTCGCGGCGGCCTGCTCGCCGTCGACAAGGGTCAGATCGAGGCGGCTCGTTCGCTCGGGCTCACCTACCTCGGCATGCTGCGTGAGGTCCAGCTCCCGCAAACGTTCCGCGCGGTGATCCCGCCGCTCGGGAACATCGGCATCGCGCTGGTGAAGAACACCTCGCTCGCGGCGACGATCGGTGTCGCGGACCTGCTGTTCGCGGGCGACATCGTCGAGTCACGCACGTTCCGCGCCGAGGAGGCGTACGCCGCGGTGGCGATCCTGTACCTCTCGCTGACCATTCCGCTCGGGATACTCGTCAACTACCTCGAGAAGCGCATGCTCGTGGCCCGCTGATGAGGCCGGACACCTGGCGCATGTTCGTGGACCCCACGATCCTGCGGTTCTTCGGCAGCGGCCTCATGGAGACGATCTCGCTGTCGCTCGCGGCGATCGTCCTCTCGTTCGTCATCGCGCTCGTCTTCGCGTTCGGGCGTCTGTCCAAGCGGCCCTGGATCCGCTGGCCCTCGATCGCGTATATCGAGGGGATCCGCGCGCTTCCGGTCCTGTTGCTCATCGTGTACTTCGGGATCAAGGGTTCGGCGCTGTTCCGGCCCGTCTTCGGGCCCGAATTCGAGCTCTCACGGTACTGGGCCGGCGTCCTCGGGCTCTCCCTCTACACCAGCGCGGTCCTCGCGGAGATCATCCGCGCCGGCATCGTGAGCCTGCCGCGCGGGCAGACCGAGGCCTCACGGGCGCTCGGCCTCTCACACGCCCAGAGCATGCGCCACATCATCCTGCCGCAGGCACTCCGGCTGATGGTGCCGGCGATGATGGCGCAGCTCACCACCATCATCAAGGACACCTCGCTCGTGGGGACGATCGGGGTGTTCGAGCTGGTCCGTCAGGGCCGCGTCGTCTACACGCAGTTCTTCAACCCGATCGAGGTGTTCCTCTTCGTGGCCGCCATCTACTTCGTCATCTGCTTCGCGCTCTCGCAGGCCTCACGACGGCTCGAGGTCGGGTACACGCCGAAGGCGGCCCGCGCGAAGATCCGTGAGGTCCAGCTGCGCGACCAGGCCGCCTAGCTCGACCCCGCGCCGGCCCCTGAGCCGAGGCGCGCCTCAACGCGCGCGTGGTCGCCCAGCCCCGCGGTCCCCAGCCCCTCGACGGCGAATGACGCGACGGCGTTCGCGTACCGTGTCGCGTCGTCGAGCGCCCGTCCGTCGGCCAGAGCCAGCGCGAGCCCCGCCGCGAACGCGTCGCCCGCGCCGGTCGGATCCACCACACGGGCAGCAGCGAACCCCGGGATGTCACGAGCGACGCCGCGCTCGTACACGCGCGCGCCGCGCTCGGCCAGCGTGACGACCACCGGCGTCGTGAGCGACCACCGCTCGGCCATCGTGAGATCGCCCGCGAGGTCCTCCTCACTGACGACCGCGGTGCCGACCGCGGCGAGCATGGCAGCCGACTCGGTCCACTCGCGCGGCACCACGCTGCCGTCGGCCCGCCAGCCGCGGAGATAGCCCTGCGCGACGAGCACCGACGCCGGGGCGGTCAGCGTTCCGAAGAGCCCCGGCGAGAGCTCGTGAGCGATGGACGCGTAGACGACCGCCCGAGGCACGCGCAGCCGGCCTGCGACGTCGTCGCGGCCGATGACCTTCGCGCGGGCGCGCAGCGTGAGATGCCGCCTTCCAGCCTCGTCGTACCGGAACGCGAACGTCGTCGTGACAGGCGACGTGAGGACATGCAGCTCGATGCCCAGGTCGTGACAGCGTCGCTCGAGCGCATCCCGCTCTCGTGGTCCGGCGCGCGTCACGAGAGCGGCGCGACGGCCCAAGCGCGCGGCCGCGACCGCCGCGTACAGCGCCGTGCCGCCGAGGCGCCACTCGGTGTCGGGAAACTCGTCACGAGCAACGTGACCCACCGCGAGCAGATCGATCATGCGGACCGGCGGCTAGCGCGACGGAGCGACATTGAACAGGACGTGGAGCACCTCACCGTCGCGCACCGGGTACGCGCGCCCCTCAGTGCGCAGGAGGCCTTCCTTCTTCGCGGCGGCCTCGCTGCCGCAGCGGAGAAGCTCGTCCCAGGCGATCACCTCGGCCCGGATGAACCCTCGCTCGAGATCCGTATGGATGGTGCCGGCGGCCTGCTGTGCGTTGGACCCCGTCGGGATCGGCCACGCGCGGACTTCGTCCTCACCCGTGGTGAAGAATGAGATGAGGCCGAGC
Organism: Chloroflexota bacterium; assembly: GCA_013695575.1. Taxonomy (GTDB): domain Bacteria; phylum Chloroflexota; class Limnocylindria; order P2-11E; family P2-11E; genus JACDAF01. The sequence goes on from JACDAF010000329.1 coordinate 13,820, forward strand.
AGATCGAAGGTCGCTCGGACGATGCGCTCGAGGGCGGACTCTTCGAGCCCGAGCTCCGACCGGAACGCAGCGGCCTCTTCCCCCGGCAGCTCGGCGATCTCCGCCTCGATCTTCGCGCATGCGGGCACCAGTGAGGTCCCGCGATGGCGGCCTGCCGCTTCGCGGAGCGGCCCGAGCACCGCGTCGGGTGCCGCGACGTCCGCCTCGTCGACGTTGACCACGATGAGCTGTGGCAGCAGCGTGAGGAACCGGTAGCCGCGCACGAGCCGGAGCTCGTCGGCGTCCGCGTCGATGTCACGCAGCGGGATCTCCGCCTCCAGCGCGTCGCGCGCCCGGACCAGGAACCCCTTCTCGCGCTCCTTGCCTTCCCTGTCGCTCGCCTTCGCGCCGCGGATCTCTGCCTCGATGCGCTCGAGGCGCCGCTCCACGACCGCGTGGTCGGCGAACAGCAGCTCGAGCTCCAGCAACGTCAGATCGCGCAGGGGATCCACGCTTCCTTCGCTGTGCGGGATGTTCGGATCCCGGAACGCACGGACCACGTGTACCAGTGCGTCCGCGGTGCGGAGGTCGCCGAGCTTCTTCGGCGAGATCTCCGCGCGAGCCGCGTCGCCGGAGCGGCGGCCGGCGAGTCCGAGGTCGCGGTAGGTGATCTCGGCGAACGTCGTCTTCTTCGGCCCAAAGAGCGCGGAGAGCCGGTCCACCCGCGTGTCGGGCACCTTGGCGACCCCGACATTCGTCTCGGCCTCGGCTCCCGCGAATTCCCCGGTCGCGACACGCGCGCTGGTGAGCAGGTTGAAGAGCGTCGTCTTGCCGACATACGGCAGCCCCGTGATCGCCGAGCTGAGGTTCACGAACGCGAATGCGCGGCGAGGTCGGCCCGCTCGATCTCCGGGAAGATCCGGCTGCCGGCGCCGCCGAAGATGGCCATTGCGACCGCCGCGAAGTGCTCCACAGGTCCCGTCGCGAACACGCGATGCCGCGGGTCCGCGTCCTGACGCGTGAGGCGATGCGACTCGAGCACCTCACGCACCGCGAGCGCTGTAGTCGCGGCCGAGTCGACGATGCGGACTCGCGGGCCGGCGACCTTGGTGAGACGTTCGCGAAGCAGCGGGTAATGCGTGCAGCCAAGGAGCAGCGTGTCGATCGCCGGCGACACGACCGCCCCGTCCTCGAGCAGCGGCCCGACGTACTCGCGGATCGCGGCCTCGGCGTCGTCGCTGTCCGCCTCCCCGGCCTCGACCAGCGGGACGAGCTTCGGACAGGCCTGTTGCACGACGTCGACGAGCGGATCCAGGTCACGCAGGGCACGCACGTACGCCCCGGAGCGGACGGTGCCGCTGGTCGCGAGAACTCCGATCGCCCGCCGCGAGGACGCCGCTACCGCGGCCGCGGCCCCCGGTCGGATGACGCCGATGACCGGGACGTCGGTTTCGTCGCGCACGAGCTCCAGCGCCACGGACGTCGCGGTGTTGCAGGCGAGCACGATGAGCTTGCAGTCCCACGCCGCGAGCCAGCGCACGGCCTCGCGTGTGAAGGCGACGACCTCCCCGGTGGGGCGCGGGCCATAGGGCATGCGTGCCTCGTCGCCGAGATACAGCGTGGATTCGCTCGGCAGCTGGCCGCGGAGCTCGCGAAGCACGGTGAGGCCACCGACGCCCGAGTCGAAGACGCCGATGGGCCGCTCGGCCCCGGGACGCGCGCTCAGCGCCGCTGCCGGCCAACGAGGGCGGCCGCGAGCCGGTCGATCGCCATCGACACCGTCGCGCCGGGGTTCACGCCGACGAAGAGCGCGTGCCGCGTTCGGGACGTTCAGGCAGGTCACGACGAGCCGCAGGGCGCTCGCCGGCTCGAGGATCGCGCAGGTCAGGTCGAGCCTCGCGACGACATGCCGACAACGGCGCGACCTCTGCGAGGCCTTCGATGATGAGAACGCTCCTCACCGGCGGGAGTCTAGGTGGATGCCGACCGGCGCAGCAGTGCGACATGCGACACGACCGCACAGAGCCCCGCCAGCGCGACGAAGCTGAGTCCGATCCGCAGCGTGACGGCGTAAAAGTAGGACGCCGGATAGATCGCCAGGAGACTGCTGTCCGCGCTGAACAGGAAATTGCCCTGTGGGAAAAAGATCCGGTGGAAGAGCAGAAAGGCCGCATCGAAGGCGGTCGCGGCGAGGACGCCGGTCGCTCCGACACCGACGAGCGCGGTGAGTGCGCCCGCTCGCGCAAGGCGCGCGAGCCGGCCCTCTCGTCGCGCACGCCACGCGAGCCAGACCAGGATCGCCATCGCTACGACCGCACACGCCTGCGCGGTGATGAAGACCGTTCGGACATCGGCCATGTGCGCGTACTCGTCAGGGGTGAAGAGCTCACGATCGAGCGTACGCGGCGGGTCTTCGATCCTGCCCGTCACGTATGCGGTCCAGCGGGTGTGGAGGTCGGCCAGCGCCGGCAGATCAGCGACAGCGCCGCCGGCCGCGGCGCCCGACCGAACGGTCAGGCGCGCCGAGGTCCGCCCGGAAGCGGTCGCGACGTCCACGTAGGTCTCCGTCCCCGACGAGGCGAGCGCGACGGTCACCAGGCCCGCGACCCCCAAGGCCACCGCGAACGTCGCCACCTCCCACGCGCGCGGTCCGGACGCGCGCTCTGGCGCTCGCCTGGGCGGGGCGGCGGTCACGCGCGCGCGATGACGCCCAGGCCGGGCCGGTCGGAGAAGACGAACCTTCCGTGCTCGACGGGGACGGCGATGAACGGGTCATCGACGATGAGCAGGTTGCCGTCGAGATCCGCCCACTCGACGGCCGGCGCGAGATGCGCCGCGGCAGCGATCCCGACGCTGGTCTCGGCCGCACGGCAGCCGAGCATCACCCTGAGGCCGAGCTGGTGCGCCCTCTCGATCATGGCGCGAGCCTCGGCGATGCCTCCGCATTTCTGGAGCTTCACGTTGATGCCGTCGCACGCGCCCGCGAGGCCGTCGAGATCGGACGTGCGCACCGCGGCTTCGTCCGCGACGATCGGCACCTCGGAGCGCTCGCGCACCGTGCGCAGACCGTCGATGTCGCGCGGGTCGACGGGCTGCTCCACGAACTCGATGCCGTACGGGGAGATCTCGGCTATCCGCGTCGGCGCCTCGTCGACCGTCCACGCCCCATTCGGGTCGACGCGGATCGCGCCGGTGAACCGTTCACGGACGCCGCGGATGACCGCGACCGCATCGACGCCCGCGCCGAGCTTCACCTTCAGGACGCGGAAGCCCCTCGCGCCTGCGGCCGCGGCGCGCTCGATCATCACGTCTGGATCCGCGATCCCGATCGTGAACGAGGTGGGCGGCGCGTCGGCCGAAGCGAGGCCGAGGAAGGCGCGGAGCGACACACCGAGGGCCTGCGCCGCCCGGTCGTGGCCCAGGATGTCGAGGGCGCAGGCGGCCGCGCCACCGTGCGGGAAGCGCTCGTCCAGCCGGGTGCGCAGGGTTCCGAGGTCCGCCGGGTCCAGAGGGATGAGCTCGAGCGCGGCGCGCACGTCGCGCTCGAGGGACTCCGGGGTGTCGCCGAAGTAGGGGTCGGGAGATGCTTCACCGCGCGAGATGCGGCGGCCCTCGTCCAGCTCCACGAGCACGAGCCGCTTCTCGGTGCGGACATGGCGCGAGATGGCGAAGGGCACCTCGAGATGGACATCGATCGTGCGCACCGTGGCGTTCAACCGAGCAGTGCTCCCCGGACCGCGTCGGCGATGCCGTCGGCACCGGACTCGCCTTGGCGAACGGGATCGAACACTGGCAGACCCGTCTCGACGCGGGCGCCGTCGAGCGTCGCGCGAACGAGGTCGCCGTTCGTGCTGGACGACGTGTTGATCGCCACCGCAACGACCCTGGCCCGAGGCGATCCCGGCGGGTTCCGCCACGACGCCGCGTCCTCGTAGATGCGCACGCACTCCGAGAGCCGCCGGATGGGCAGCCCGAACACGTTTCCCTTCACCTGCTGTCGCCTCATATCGTGGCAGAGGACCATCGCGTCCGGTGCGCTCCCGTGCAGCAGTCCCAGCGTCACGCCAGAGAAGCCGGGATGCATGAGCGATCCCTGGCCCTCGACGATGAGCCAGTCAGCGCGCTCGGCCGCCTCGCACACCATCCGCTCCGCCGCCCCCGCGATGAAATCGGCGACGACCGCGTCAACGGCGATGCCACTCCCGGCGATGGCGATTCCAGTCTGCCCCGTTGCGACGAACGCGACGCGCTGGCCGGCGCGCTTGAGCGCGGCGACGATCTCGAGCGCGACCGTCATCTTTCCCACAGCGGCGTCGGTGCCGACGGTGAGCACGACCTTCGCGGCTTCCCGCCGGCGGCGGTTCCCGCCGACCGGCAGGTCGGGCGGCGGCTCGCGCAGCTCGCGAACGCGGCCCCCGCCGCGCGCTGCGGCACTCGCGAGCTCGGGGTCGGCGAGCACGCGCTCGTGGAGTCCGCTCCAGACGTCGACGCCCTGCGCGAGCGCCTGCGCGAGCACGGGCCGGTACGCATCGGGGATGCGACCGCCCGCCGACGCGGTGCCGATGAGCAGGACGTCGGCTCCGAGGGCGAGCGATTCGCCCAGTGTCCCGACGACGGGCGCACCCGCACCGGCGCCAACGTGTGCCGCCGCGTCGGACGGCGCGCGCGTCGAATCGATCACCGCGACGATCGGGTACGGCGCGTAGCGCAGCGCGCCGATCGCCGTCTTCGCCGTCTCGGGTGCGAAGAGGCCCTCGGCGAGGATGGCGACGCGCGGCGACGAGTGCTTCACGCGGCATCCCGCCCGAGGCGGAGAAATCGCCCGTGCCTGCCGGAGGTCGTCTCGCCGGCCTCCAGCGCCAGCTCGCCGTTCACGAGCACGTGTTCGATGCCGACCGGATACCGGTGCGGGTCCTCGTAGGTGGCCGTGTCGCTGACGCGCTCCGGATCGAACAGGACGAGATCTGCCCACCAGCCGTTGCGGACGAGGCCGCGCTCGCGCAGCTGCAGGCGTCCGGCCGCGAGCGATGTCATCTTCCGCACCGCGTCCTCGAGCGTGATGACCGCCTCGTCGCGCGCGTAGTGGCCCAGCACGCGGGGGAAAGTGCCATACGACCGCGGGTGCGGCTTCCCGGAGGAGAGCGGCCCGTATGGAGCATTCGCCCGCGAGTCGCTGCCGATGCTCACCCAGTGCTTCGCCATCACGTAGCGCACGTCGTCCTCGCTCATGGAGTGGTGCACGATGTCGACCGCGCCCTCATGTTCGATGAGCGCGTCACAGGTCCACTCGAGGGCGTCCTGCCCGGCCTCCGCCGCCAGCTGCGCGACGCTCCGCCCGGCCCACGTTGGCCGATGGCGGGCCCGTGCGATCACGATGCGGTCCCAGGCGCGGCCCGTCTCAACGTACTCACTGCGGATGCGCGCACGTACCCCACGGCTGCGCAGGCGCTCGCACATCGCGCGCGAGCCCCCCTCGTGGACCCAGTTGGGGATCGTCACCGCAAGCCCCGTGGAGGACGCCGTGTAGGGGTACTGGTCGGCGATCACGTCGACGCCGTCCGCCCGCGCAGCCTCGATGAGCGCCGCCGATTCACGGACGCGTCCCCAGTTCTTCTGCCCCGACGCCTTGTGGTGCGACAGCTGGACACGCACACCCGACCGTCGGCCGATCTCGAGGTTCTCCTCGACGGCCTCGAGCAGCCGGTCCCCCTCGTTGCGGATGTGACTCGCGTACAGGCCGGCGTAGTCGCGGACGACCTCGCAGAGGGAGGCGATCTCCTCCGTCGTGCCGTACGCGCTCGGCGGGTAGATGAGCCCGGTGGACAGGCCGATGGCCCCGTCGGCGAGCGCCGACGCGAGCACGGCTCTCATCGTCGCGAGCTCACCGGAGGACGGCGCCCGCGCCTCAGCACCCATCACGCCCAGCCGCAGCGTCCCATGCCCGACGAATGAGCAGAAGTTGATCGACGATCCGTTCCGCTCGACGGCGTCCGCGTATTCGCCGAAGGACGTCCAGGTCCGCTCGAGGTCCAGGCGGGCTATCTCGCGCTCGAGCTCCTCGGCCGCGAGGCCGACCGCTGGAGCGGACGAGCCGCCGCAGTTCCCGGCGACCACCAGGGTGACGCCCTGATGGACCGCGCTCTCGAGCGCGGAGTTCACCAGGACCGACTCATCGGAGTGCGAGTGGATGTCGATGAACCCCGGACAGACGACCATCCCCGTGGCGTCGATCACGCGCGCGCCGTCCGTCGGGAGGTCGGGCCCGACGGCGGCAATGCGGCCGTCGCGCACCGCCACGTCGCCGCGAACGCGGTCCCCGCCCGTGCCGTCGATGACCCACCCGCCGCGTAGGAGGAGCGCGCTCAACCGCGGCGCTCCTGCTCGTCACCGCGCTCGCGCCGCCGCGCGATGATGAGGAGCCGGGGTGAGCGCTCGTCGGCAGGCGAGCCGTCGAAGTCACCTTCCATGGACTCGATCGAGAATCCGGCTGCGGCGAGGAGCAGCTCCGCCTCGCGGCGATACAGGTAATGAAGCGTCGCCGTTCGCGAGTAGCGGTGGACGATGCGATCGTCGCCCACCTCATCGCACGTCCACGTGAACGTGCTGCGGTCGACCGTCGCGCGCGTCGAGGTGAAGACGGTCACGCGCGAGCCTGACTCGGTCTCGAACGTGCCCTCCTCGACCACCGCGCCCTCGTAGCCGGCGACCTTCTCGGGGTCGGGCTGGAACACATGCATCGCGAAGCGCCCTCCCTCGGTCAGGTGCTCGCGGGCCCGCGCCAGGCAGGCCCAGCGCTCCTCAGGCTCGAACATGAGGAAGGTGTTCAGGACCATGAGGACCAGCGGGAACGTCTCGTCGAGCGAAAAGTCGCGGACGTCCCCGTCGCGCAGATCGACCACGACGCCCGCCCGCATCGCGCGCGCGCGAGCTCGCTCCAGCATGGCCGGTGACCGTTCGATGCCGACGACGCGGTGGCCATCCGCGGCGAGTGGCACGGCGATGCGGCCCGAGCCGCACCCGAGCTCGAGGATCGGGCCGCCGGTCCGCACCGCAAGGGCGCGGCACCAGTCGGCATCCGCGTGGAGCGGGTCGTACACGAGGTCGTAGAACTCCGCCAGCCTCGCGGCTTCCGCCCGGCTGCCGACGTGACCGAGCCAGTCGGGCTCGTCAGCGCGTTGCGTTGTGGCGCTCCCAGGCGCGCTGTACGAGAGCCGGATCGGAGAAGACGTCGATCGCGGTGTGGGCGAGCGCCTTCGCGCCGAGGCGCATCGTCGCCAGGGCGCCGGGCAGCGCGGCGGCCGCGGCGAAGGCGTGCGAGTGTCCCGGCGTGGCATCGGACGTGATCGCCAAGATCGGATGCAGCGAGGGCACGACGGCGCTGACGTTGCCCATATCCGTTGATCCGTGCGTGTCCGCCGGTCGGCGCCTCGGCATCGGTCGGCCCAGCGCGCCCGCGTTCGCGGCGAAGGCCTCCGCCAGCGGTCCATTCGTCAGGACGCCCTCGGTCGTCTCGCTCCAGCTGTGTCGCAGCTCGCAGCCGGTGGCCTTCGCCGCGCCGTTGAAGCATCCGAGCACACGCCCGCGCAGCTCCTGCAGGTACGCGCTGTCCGGCGAGCGGACCATGAGGCGTGCGGCCGCTCGCTCGGGGATGATGTTCGGCGCCTGGCCACCGTCGGTGATGATGCCGTGCACGCGAGAGTCGCTGCGGATCACCAGTCGGAGCGCGGACAGCGCGCTCCAGCCGAGGAGCAGGCCGTCGAGCGCGTTCACACCCGCCTGTGGCTCCGCCGCGGCATGCGCGGCCTTCCCGTGCATCTCGATCTCGAGGTTCACGAGTGCGAGCATGAGCGGGTCGAGCTCGTCGTGGTCGCCCGCGTGATACATCAGCGCGGCGTCGACGTCCCCGAACAGGCCCGCCTTGATGAGCGCGGCCTTGCCGTTGCCGCGCTCCTCGGCGGGGCAGCCGATGAGGCGGATCGTGCCGCTCCCCTGCAGCACGTCGCGGACAGCGAGGAAAGCGCCGACCGCGGCCGTCCCCATGACGTTGTGGCCGCACGCATGTCCGACCCCGGGCAGAGCGTCGTACTCGGCGCAGAAAGCCACGACGGGGGCGCCGGAACCGGCGTCAGCGACGAACGCCGTCTCGAGTCCTCCGGCGCCGCGCGCGACAGGGGTGCCTTCACGCTCCACGTAGTCGGCGAGCGCGGACGACGCGAAGCGCTCTTCATACGCGAGCTCAGGCCGCGCGTGGATCGCGAGCGAGAGCCGGTCGAGCTCCTCGCCACGAGCATCGACCAGTGCTCCGGCACGGGTCTTCACGGCGGCGAGATCCATCGGTGCCGCAACGCTAGCGGACCGCAGGCGCGCGCGTGGTGAGGGCCGCCTCCGCGAGCGCGAAGGCGAGCAGCACGAACCCGGCGGTAAAGAGGTTCAGGCCGTCGATGGCGCGCAGCGCGAGCAGCATCGCCGCCACGACACCGGCGCTCGCGCCGCGCCGCAGAGCGAGCCGGCGCTCCAGACGGGTTTTCGCCGATCGACCGGTGCCGACCAGTCCGAGGAGCACGCGCGCGACGGCGGCCGCAACGGCCACCCCGACCGCCGCCACGAACGCGGCCACGGCGAGCGGCTCACCGGGGTCGCGAAGACCGACCGTCAGCACGGCCACGCCGAGTCCCGCGATGC
>JACDAF010000002.1 GCA_013695575.1 Chloroflexota bacterium
ACCGCGCCCGATGCCAGGAGCGCATCGAGATCGCGGGGGTCGTAGTCCTGCACCCGCGCGACAAGGACGCGCGACTCGAGGTCGGACGCGGGGATCGCGGCACCTTCCAGCAGCTCGATAGCGGCAAGCAGCACGCCGGGGCCACGTTTCGGCCGCTCGAGGCCGTGCCACGCGACCAGGAGCCGCCCGAGCGCGGCCTCCTCGACCGGCTCGACCTCGCGCCGTAGCCGCGCGAGCGAGCGCTGCCGGAGGATCCGCAGCACGTTCGCGTCGCACCACTCGGCCCCGGACCGATCGGGCCGGAACCCACCCTCGACGACGGTGCCCGCTGCCGCCAGGCCGCGCAGCTCGCGCTCCGCTGCGGCGACGCCGATGCCGAAGCGGTGTGCGAGCTCGATGGCGGAGAACGGGCCGTGGGTGCGCGAGTAGCGACGCACGAGGTCGAGGAGCGGGTCGGCGACGCGCTTCAGCAGTGCCGCCGGGAGACCGCTCGGGACGACCGCGCCGAGCGCGTCGCGGTATCGGGCGGCGTCCTCGACGGCGATGGACCGCTCCTCGCCAGCGACCTGGACGCGCGCGATGCGGCGCTCCCGCTCGAGCGCCGCCACCCACTGGGCGAGGGGAGCGCCGGCTTCGCAGCGCGCCGCGATCTCACCCGCGGTGAGGTCGCCCAGCCGCAGCAGCATCTCGTGGAGCGCGTCAGGGCTTCTGGCTGCTCGCTCAGGCAGCAAGGCCTGGAGGGCGAGCTCATGCCCGATCAGCGCGTCGCCGTCGAGCAGCTCGCGCAGCTCCAGCTCGCCGAGGAGCTCGCGGAGCTGTGCGGGATCCACCGTGAGGGCCTGCGCGCGCCGTTCCGCGATCGGCGAGTCCGAGTCGTAGATGAAGTTCGCGACGAAGTTGAAGAGGAGCGACGCCGCGAAGGGCGACGGCGTTCGCGAGTCCACGGTGGACACCTGCACGGCGCGGGAACGGACGTCACGCAGGACCTCGTGCAGCGCGCCCATGTCGAACACGTCCTGCAGGCACTCGCGGTAGGCCTCCAGCACGATCGGGAACGACGTGAACCGGGTGGCGGCGTGCATGAGCTCGGCAGCACGGCGACGTGTCTGCCAGAGCGGTGCGCGCTGCCCGGGATAGCGGCGCGGGAGCAGGAGCGCGCGCCCCGCGGCCTCGCGGAAGCGCCCGGCAAAGAGCGCCGTGCCGGAAAGCTCGGAGAGCACGAGCCGCTCGACATCGTCCGGATCTGGAAGCACGCGTTCGACCGCCGGTGGGTCGTCCGCGGCCGCGAAGCGCGCGACGATGCCGTCGTCGGTCCAGAGCACGTCGAGATCGGCACCCGACCGCTCGCGCTCGAGCGCAGCGATGGCCATCGCCCACGGTGCGTGCACCCGCCCACCGAACGGCGCGAGTACGCAGACGCGCCAGTCACCCATCTCGTCGAGGTACCGCTCGACGACGACCGTGCGGTCGTCCGGCACCGCGCCGGCCGCCGCGACCTGGTCGTCGAGGTACGCCAGGAGGTTGCGCGCGGCGCCGGTGTCGAGCGAGTGCCGCGTCACCAGGCGCTCCAGCGCCGCGTCGCGCGGGAGCGAGCGCAGCGTCCGGGTGAGCACGCCGATCGCGCGGCCGAACTCGAGCGGTCGCGCCGCGGTCTCGCCCTTCCAGAACGGCATCTTCCCGGGCACACCGGGCGCGGGCGAGACGAGCACCCGGTCGTGCGTGATCTCCTCGATGCGCCAAGACGACGCGCCGAGAAGGAAAGTCTCCCCCACCCTGGCCTCGAACACCATCTCCTCGTCGAGCTCACCGACACGGCCCTTGCCCTTCTCAGCGCCGACGAGGAAGACGCCGTACAGCCCGCGATCGGGGATCGTGCCGGCGTTCGTGATGACCATCCGCTTCGCGCCTTCGCGAGCGCGGACGGTGCCCGCGACACGATCCCACACGATGCGCGGCCGCAGCTCGGCGAACTCGTCCGATGGGTACCGGCCGGACAGCATGTCCAGCACCTGCTCCAGCAGTGACGGCGTCAGATCCGCGAACGGGGCCGCCCGGCGCACGAGCGTCTCGAGGTCACGGACGCGCCAGTCATCCATCGCGACAGTCCCGACGATCTGCTGTGCGAGGACGTCGAGCGGGTTTCGCGGGTAGCGGAGCTGCTCGACCGCGCCGGCCTCCATGCGCTCGGTGAGCGCCGCGCACGCGAGCAGGTCGCCGCGGTACTTCGGCACGATGACACCGGTGCTCGGCTCGTCGATGCGATGGCCGGCACGTCCGATGCGCTGGATCGCGCTTGCGACGCTCGGCGGCGCCTCGACCTGCACGACCAGATCGATCGCGCCCATGTCGATGCCGAGCTCGAGCGACGAGGTCGCCACGAGCGCGGGTAGCCGGCCCGACTTCAGGTCGTCCTCGATCAGGATCCGCTGCTCGCGTGCGATCGAGCCGTGATGCGCCTGCACGAGCTGCTCGCCCGCGAGCTCGTTGAGCGAGGCGGAGAGGCGCTCGGCGAGCCGCCTGCTGTTGACGAAGATGAGCGTCGAGCGATGCGCCCGGATGAGCGTCAGGATCATCGGGTGGATCGCCGGCCAGATGCTCGTGCGCGCCTCCGCAGCCTGCGACGCCGGTCCGCTCATGATCTCGGCGCGCTCGCCGAGCCTCGCCATGTCCTCGACGGGGACCTCGACGCGCAGCGCGAGCCGCTTCGTCTGCCCCGCATCGACGATGGTCACCGGCCGGGGCGTCGCGCCATCCTCGAATCCGCCGAGGAACCGCGCGACCTCGTCGAGCGGGCGCTGCGTCGCTGAGAGCCCGATGCGCTGGAGCGGGCGGCCGGTCAGCGCCTCGAGTCGCTCGAGCGAGAGCGCGAGATGCGCGCCCCGCTTGGTGCCGACCATCGCGTGGATCTCATCGACGATGACGAAGCGCGCCGAGCGGAGCGTCTCGCGCGCGTTGCTCGTCAGGATGAGGAACAGCGATTCGGGGGTCGTGACGAGGATATCCGCGGGAGCGCGCGCGAACCGGGCGCGGTCGCGGCTCGGTGTGTCGCCCGTTCGGATGGCGACCTCCGGCTCGTGCACGGCGACGCCGGCCCGTTCCGCGGCGACGGCGATGCCGACCAGCGGGGCATGGAGATTCCGCTCGACGTCGACCGCGAGCGCCTTCAGCGGCGAGATGTAGACGACGCGACAGCGGGACTCCCTGGGCGGCGGCGGCTCGAACATGAGCCGGTCGATCGCGGCAAGGAAGGCGGCGAGGGTCTTCCCGGAGCCGGTCGGCGCCAGGATGAGCGTGGACGCACCCGACGCGATGGCGGGCCAACCGAGCTCCTGCGCCCGCGTCGGGGCCGGGAACGACGCGCTGAACCAGTCGGCGACGGGAGCGTGGAAGGTCGCGAGCAGGTCCCCGGTGAGGGTCACCCCTGCAGCGTATCGGCCGGGCCGGCCTCGGCCGTCGCCGTCGCTCTCCTGCTGGCCGGTCTTGCCCGGCCTGCAGGCCCGCGCGGGCGAGCCCCTACCGAAGGAGAGCGGCGATCCCGATCACGAGGACGGCGAAGCGCACGAGCCGCGCCGCGAAGACGCTCCAGAAGAAGATCCGGTACGGGATGCCGAGAGCACCTGCCGCGATCCCCGCGACGTCGAACAGCGGGTTGAGCGGCGCCGCAAGCACGAACAGCGCGAGGCTCGCGCGCCAGGGGCGGCCCACCAGTCGCTGCAGTCGGATGTAGATGGGGTGATCGGTGAAGACGTCCCGCTGGACCCGGCCGATCGCGTAGGCGACGGACTCACCCAGGACGGAGGCGAGCGCCGCTGTCGCGATGACCAGCGGGACGTTTTCCGCGGTCCTCGCGACCTGACCGACGATGGGAAGGTATGGGATCGGGAGCGCGATGGCCGCGTTGGCGATGAACGTGACGATGAAGACGCCGGGATACGCCCACGCACCGAACACGCGGTAGTCGATCGGCAGGACGAACACGGCGATGTTCATCACGAGAAGCCCGAACAGGGCGGCGAACGCGACGGCGCGATTGGGGCGCCGGCGGAGGTGTCCGCGCGCCGCGGTCGTGCTCGCCGCCGCCGAGAGGGCCCGCACGATCCCTACCACCGTCGCTGAGATTAGGACAACATGGCGGGGAACAGCGCATCGGGAGGGTGTCATGGCGCAGATCCGCAAAGCGACGGCACGCTGGGAGGGCGACCTCGCAACAGGCAGCGGCACGGTCTCTTCCTCGACCACCTCACAGTTCCGCGACCTCGACGTGAGCTGGGGCTCGCGCACCGGGGAGCCCGAAGGTCGGACGAGCCCCGAAGAGCTGCTCGCGGCCGCTCACGCGAGCTGCTTCTCGATGGCCTTCGCCGCGCGACTCGCGAAGGATGGCACACCACCCCGATCGCTCGAAGTGACCGCCGCGGTGACCTTCGACAAGCGCGACGCCGGGTGGCGCGTGACCGGGAGCGCGATCACCGTTCGCGGGAGCGTCGAGGGCATCGACACTGCGAAATTCCGCGCGCTCGCCGAGGACGCGAAGGAGAACTGTCCGATCTCTCAGGCGCTCAAGGGCAACGTGGCCCTGAGCGTCGACGCCGAGCTCGCGGCCTAGCGGACCGCCAGCAGATCGACCACGAAGACGAGCGTCTCGTTCGGGCCGATCGCGCCGCCCGCGCCGCGCGCCCCGTACCCCAACGCCGGTGGGATCACGAGCCGGCGACGGCCGCCGACGCGCATGCCGGCAACGCCCTCGTCCCAGCCGCGGATGACGCGTCCGGCCCCGAGCGCGAAGTCGAACGGCTTACCGCGGTCCCACGACGCGTCGAACTGCCGCTTGGTCGACCACGCCACGCCGACGTAGTGGACCTCGACCGTGCTGCCGGAGGTCGCCTCGGCGCCGGCCCCGACTACGAGATCCTCAGCGACGAGCTCGGTCGGGGCCGCGGCGTCAGGGATCGCGACATCGGGCTTCGTCGGCACGTATGCCATCGTAGCCGCCGTGAGCATCCGAACACTCGGGCCGGTCGATCCCGAGCTGGCGTCGTGGAACGACCGCATGTACCGGGCGCATCCGACCCCGTACGAGCGGGGCCTCGCGGGACTCGTCGAGGCGCGGCGCGCGCGAGCGGTGCTCGAGCTGGCGCACATCCAGCCGTCCGACGCCGTCCTCGAGGTCGGCTGCGAGGCGGGTCGCCTGCTGGCACGCGTCCCGCGCGCGCGACGCGTCGCCGGCGCGGACATCTCCCGGCGCGCCCTCGAGGACGCGGCCGCACGATTCGAACGGATGGGACGCGCCGTGGAGCTATTCCAGGTCGACGCGGTCCAGGGCCTTCCGTTCGCGGCGGGCGAGTTCGACGTGATCCTGTGCTCGGAGATGCTCGAACACGTCGAGCGCCCCGATGTCGTGCTCGATCACGTGCACGCGCTCGCGACAGCCGAAACGCGGGTCGTCGTGTCCGTCCCCATCGAGGCGCCGAAGCTGCTCGTCAAGAGCGTCCTCCACCGTTTCGGGATGCTCGAGCGGCTCTTTCCGCACATCGAGCCGGGGCAGAGCGAGTGGCACGTGCACGCGTTTTCCGCGGCGATGCTGCGCGAGGTCACCGCGGCGCGTTTCCGAACGTTGGCTCGCCGGCGCGTGCTCTTCGCGCACGAGGTCGCGCTGCTTCGCGCGCGGAATTAGCGGACGCGAGCCTACACGCGCTGGAGCACGACGCGGCGCTGGCT
>JACDAF010000392.1 GCA_013695575.1 Chloroflexota bacterium
CCGCCGGTCGTGCCCATGTAGAAGGTGAGCCGATCCTCCGGATCGCCTGCAACGGCGACGCTGCGGCCGCCGCGGAAGGGACCGATCAGCCTCCACTCGAGGGTGTCGAAGATGGTCGCGCTGGTGGCGGCGCTCGCGGTCGGGCGGCGTCGTGCGGGCATTGGTCCCCTCCCCGTGTGTTCCGCCAGAGCCTACCCGCCGGGACGGCGAGGCGCGGCCTGACGGCCCTTGCTAGCATCGCCGCCATGGATCAGCTGCGCACAGTGCTCGGAAGCCGGCTCGACGTCGGGACGGCGGTCACCCTCGCGTCGCTCGCGATCGCCTTCGTCATCGCGGAGCAGCTCTACAAGTTCCACAGCTTCACGCTGGAGACGGTCGCCTTCCTGGCGACGTGGTGGATCCTGCGCCGCGCCGGCCTTTTCTTCACCAAGCCTTAGGCGACATCAGGCGGACCGAACGGGCGGCGGCGACGCAATGACCGAGGCCGTGATCTCGCTCCACGGCGTCTCGAAAGTGTTCCACCCACCGCGTCAGCGGCCGTACGTTGCCCTCGAGGGCATCGACCTCGACATCCAGGCCGGCCGTTTCGTCTCGGTTGTCGGGCCCTCCGGCTGTGGAAAGTCCACGCTGCTGGCCCTCGTCTCGGGGCTCCTGCCCGCGACGAGCGGACAGATCGTCCTGAGTGGCCGACCGGTGAGTGCCGTGCGTAGCGACGTCGGCTTCATCTTCCAGCGAGACGCGCTGCTGCCGTGGCGCACGGTCCGCGAGAACGTAGCGCTGCCGCTGCGCTTCCGCGGCGTACCCGCGACGGTCGCGGGGTCGCAGGTCACCGAGTGGATCGCACGGGTCGGGCTCTCCGGCTTCGCCGACAACTACCCGCACGAGCTGAGCGGCGGGATGCGCAAGCGCGCGCAGCTCGCGCAGTCGCTGGTCAATGACCCGCCGGTGCTCCTCATGGATGAGCCCTTCAGCGCGCTCGACGTACAGACGCGCAACCTCATGGAGAACGAGCTGCTCGAGCTGTGGGGCGCGTCGCGCAAGACCGTGCTCTTCATCACGCACGATCTCGAGGAGGCGATCGCGCTCTCCGACGAGCTCGTGGTCATGACCGCCGGGCCGGCCGGGACGATCAAGGCGCGCTACCCGATCGATCTGCCGCGGCCGCGCAGCGTGACGGAGATCCGCTTCTCACCCGCGTTCGTCGCGCTCTACGAGCGCGCGTGGAACGACCTCCGCGATGAGGTGCTGCGCTCCTATCAGCGCAGCCTCTCCGCCTCGTGACCCAGTCCGCCATCGGCGTGACGCGCGTCCCGCTCTCCGAGCGAGCCGGGGTCATCCGTTCGCTGCAGATCCTCGTCATGCTGGGTTTCGTCGGGACGTGGGAGATCCTCAGCCAAGTCGGCGTCCTCGATAAGTTCTACTACTCGCGGCCCACGCTCATCGTCCCCACGATCGCAGAGTGGATCACGCAACCCGGCACGACGCTCTTCCGCGACATCGGCGTCACGCTCCTCGAGACCGTCCTCGGCTTCGCGATCGGCACGCTCGCCGGCGTCGCGACCGGTTACGCCTTCGCCCGGAATCACCTGCTCGGCGCCGCGTTCGACCCGCTCTTCTCGATGTTTAACGCGATCCCCCGCCTCGTCCTCGCGCCGGTGTTCATCCTGGCCTTCGGCATCGGGCTCGCGAGCAAGGTCGCGCTCGGGGTGACGCTCGTCTACTTCATCGTGTTCTTCGCCACCTTCACCGCAGTGCGGGACGTCGATCCGGCATTCATCGACAACGTGCGCATCCTCGGCGCCCGGCGACGTGACGTGACGTTCCAGGTGCTGCTGCCGGCGGCGCTGAGCGCGATCGTCGCCAGCCTCCGCACGAGCGCGGGCTTCGCGTTCGCCGGCGCGGTCGTGGCCGAGTACATCGGGTCGAACGAGGGCGTCGGTCGCCGGATCGCCGTCGCGGAAGCCTTCTTCGACTCCACCGGCGTGTTTAGCGGTATCGTGCTCATCGCGATGCTTGCGCTCGCGCTGGACGGTCTGCTCCAGCTCGTGGAGTCGCGCTTCTCGCGCTGGAAACCACGTCGCGAGCGGTAGCGGGGAGGAACATATGGGACGGCGGTCTCTCGCGCTCATCTCGGCCGCGCTGCTGATCGTGTCGGCCTGCGGCGGCACGACCGCTCCGGTGCCGGCCGCGCAGACGGCAGCACCGACGAAGCCGCCGCGCGCCACCGTGAATGTCTCCATCGGCTCGGCGGCCTCGCTCCTTTACCTCTCGTGGGACCTCGCGGCCGCACTCGGCTACTTCGAGGACGAGAACATCGACGTGAAGCTCACCTACCAGGCCGGCGGCACGCAGGCCGCGACCGCGCTCTTGTCCGGCTCCGCCGACTTCGCCGGCAACTCGCTCGACCATTCGATCAAGGCGCAGCTCCAGGGCAAGCCGACGAAGATGGTCGTGTCGTTCGCTCGCCAACCGGGCGTCGCGATCGTCGTCAGGAACGATCTGAAGGACAAGGTGAAGACCATTAGCGACCTGAAGGGCCAGACCGTCGGCGCGACCTCGATCGGCTCCGGCACGCATCTCCTCCTCACCTACGCGATGGTCCAGAACGGCATGCAGCAGGACAAGGATTACAAGTTCGCCGCGATCGGCTCGAGCACGATGATCGCGGCGCTCGACAAGGGCGACGTCGGTGCGGCGATGAACTCCGACCCCTTCGTCACGCAGTACGTGGCTCTGGGGAAGGGCTTCGTGCTCCCGGGTGGTGACTTTCGCGCCGAGAAGGACACGAAGGCGCTCCTCGGGGGCGACTACCAGTTCACCGGCGCGGTCACGACGGCGGAGTACATCCAGAAGAACCCCGACGTTGTGCAGCGCGTCGTGAACGCGCTCGTGCGGGCGAACCGCTATCTCGCGGCCAATCCGGCGGCGACGATCGCCGGCAAGCTGCCGGAGAGCGTCACCGGCAAGGACAAGGAGCTCTACGTCAAGACGCTGGACGCAGCGAAGGGCTACCTCTCAGCCGACGGGATAGTCGACCCAAAGGGCGTCGAGAACGTCCTGAAGGTGAACGTCGAGTCTTGCAAGGTCAACCCGGCGACCCTCTGCGGGAACGTGAAGCCAACGGACAAGGTCGACACGGCGGCGCTCTACGACAACTCGTTCGCGCAGAAGGTCAAGAAGTAGGGCACCGGGAGGCACTAGCAGCGGTCGAGTGGGATGAGCTCGACCGTCGTACGGTCAGCACCGACGGTCACCGCCGCGATGACGATCCGCCAGTCCGCCCCGCGCTCGCCCGCCTGCGCGAGCCAGGCCCACGCGAGCCGGACGAGGCGGCGGATCTTCGGCGCCGTCGCCGCCTCCGCTGCCGTCACGAACGCGCCGGCGCGCCGGGTCTTCACCTCCACGAACACGTAGCCGTGCCGGTCGCGGCAGA
>JACDAF010000023.1 GCA_013695575.1 Chloroflexota bacterium
CAGCTCGCCCGCCCGTTCCCCCTCTCGCTCATCCGCGACTACGGGGTGATCCACGTCGAGACCGCCGGCGAGATGAGCGACGAGAAGATCTCCGCCGGCCTGCGGGACCTCCGGATGACGAGAGCGAGCGCGTTCTACCGCCTGTTCACCGACGCCATGACGCCGGAGGCGGTCACCGGGCGCTCCCGGATCTGACGTCCGATGTGAAAACCGGGATGCGACGTGGCATGCCGCGAGCGTGGGACTTGACGGGAGCGCACTGACCCAACAGAATCTGTTGGGTGACGATCAGGGCTGCCGCAGCCGCGATTCGCAAGCCACTCGCACCGGGCGCACGGACCAGGGCCGCCGTTCCGCCCGAAGTCCGTCGCCGTCTCAGCTGGCTCGTCTCCGTCCTCGGGAACAACCAGGTCGCGGAGCTCCTCGGCGTGAGCCGGTCCCAGCCATCCCGCTGGCGCACGGGAAAGGAAGGGCTCGCGGCGGAGAACCGGCGCGCGGTCCTGGATCTCGACTATGTCGTGGCGCGCCTGCATGAGACGTGGGTTCCCGAGGTCGCGGCGATGTGGCTGCGAGGTTCGAACGCACACCTCGGAGGCGCGGTCCCGCTCGAGGTCCTGCGCCAGCGTGGGGCCGCCGATGTCATCCGCGCCATCGACGCCGAAGACCAGGGTGCCTACGCGTGATCACGCCTAGGGCTTGAGGCTCTATCGCGTCTGTCCGTTCCGCGCCGACGCGACCGCAGAGCAGCCCGGACATCCGCTCTTCGTGCCGCACCCGAAAGGCGCTGGCCGGATCGACTCCCCCGCGAGCTACTCCGTCCTCTACCTGTCCAGCGCGCCGGGGGGTGCGGTCGCGGAGGCATTCGGCAGCCTCCCGCGGTGGACGGCCGCGATGTTCGACACTCCCTCATTGGTACGCGGGAGTCGCGCGCTCGCGACATACGACCTGGCTGATCCTTCGGGCGTGCTCGACCTCGATGACCCTGATGCGCTGAAGCGGCTTGGGCTGCGCCCCTCTGACATCGTGACTCGCGACCGCCTCGTGACGCAGCGGTGGGCTCTCGCGGCGTATCGGGAGCACCGCTGGATAGGCGTTCGCTGGTGGTCGTATTACGACCCCAGGTGGCACTCCTACGGCCTCTGGGACATCAGCAGCCTGCGGCTGACGGGGACAGAGATCCTTGGGCTCGGCCACGCGGCGATCGTGGAGGCCGCGGGCGTGCTCGGACGGCCTCTCGAGGACCGGCGCTGAAACGCCCGGCTGGGACCGGCGGCGCTACTCCCGCTTGAGGACGAAGGCGTCGGGCAGCAGCTCGCGCAGCGTGGTCGTCGCTCGCAGCCCACCGGTCGTCGCCAGGATCACGCGCATCCCGGGCGCGAACTCATGCAGCACCTGGCGGCAGGCACCGCACGGGGAGGGCAGCACAAGGTCGTCGATGACGATCGCGATCGCGTCGTAGTCCGCGATCTCCCCAGCAGCCACCGCGGTGAAGACGGCGCACCGCTCCGCGCACACGGTCAGCCCATAAGATCCGTTCTCGACGTTCGCTGCGGAGTGGATCCGATTGCGTCGGGTGCGGATCGCCGCGCCGACCTTGTACCCCGAATACGGCGCGTAGGCGCGCTGCCGTGCGAGAGAGGCGACCTTGACGAGCTGCTCGTCCCCGGGACCGAGCTCGCTCACGGGCTCGATCTCTGGCCGGTCCTCACTTCAGGGCCTCGTGCGCCGGGGTCGCCGCCTCGCGAATGACGCGGACGCGGCGGATCCGCCGGCCCTCGACCGTCTCGACGACGAACCGCACACCCGCGCGCTCGACGTCCTCACCGGCCTTGGGGAACCGGCCGAGCTCGTGGACGATGAACCCGCCGACCGTGTCGTAGTCGACGGAGGGCCCGAGCTCGTTGAGCGAAAAGGTCTCGCGGATGTCGTCGAACGGCGCGCGGCCGTCGACCAGTGCCTCGCGCTCGGAGATCGGCAGCATCAGCTCCTGCTCCACGTCGTACTCATCGCGGATCTCGCCGACGATCTCCTCGACGAGGTCCTCGATGGTGACGAGTCCGGCCGTTCCACCGTACTCGTCGACGACGATGGCCATGTGGGTCTTCTGGCTCTGCATCTCGCGCAGCAGCTCGTCCACCTTCTTGGTCTCGGGCACGAAGTGGGCGGGCCGGAGGTGCTCGCGCAGGGCCGCCGGGAGCTCGCCGCGCGCGATGCGCCGGAACACGTCCTTCACATAGAGGACGCCGATGATCTGGTCGGCGGAGCCGTCGTACACGGGGATGCGCGAATGGCCTGCCGCGACGACGCGTTGCAGGAGGACCTCGGGCGGCGTGGTGCTGTCGAGCCCGACGATATCCGTCCGCGGCACCATCACCTCGTGGACCCGCTTGTCGCCCAGGTCGAAGATCGAGCGGATCATGTCGCGCTCGGTCTCCTCGAGCACGCCCTGCTCCTCGCCCGTCTCCACGAGGGCCTTGATCTCCTCCTCGCTGACGAGCGTGCCGGCCTCCGGATTCGCGCCGAAGGGTCGTGTCACCGTGCGCGTGAGCAGGAAGAGCACCGCGACGAGTGGTCGGGTGAGCCAGGTGACGAGCTGGATCGGCCAGACCAGCACGAGCAGCATCGGCTGGGCGTACCGCGCGCCGAGCGCGCGAGGGACGAAGATACCGAAGAGCACCGCGACGAGCGAGAGGGCCGCGACCGTCACGACGGCGGCGGAGACATCGCCAAGCGCCGCGTCGATCCCGAAGGCATCGAGGTACTCCGAGAGGCGCGGCGCGACGCCCGCGGCGGCGAGACCCGCGAAGGCGAAGATGACGAAGAACTCCATGACCTGGATCGCGGCGAGGTAGCTCACCGACCGCTCGCCCATGGCTCCCGCGCTGCGGCCCCGACGCCCACGGCGGGCGAGCTCCGAGATGAGCTGCGGCCGGCGGATCGCGTGGATCGCCGCCTCGGACGCGGACAGCACCGCCAGCAAGAGGACCAGCGCCAGCTCCCCCAGCACGAGCTGGACCGCGATGGGATCCATCAGTCCGGCGGCTTGCGCAGGTACTTCCTGATCGATCGCGCGGGCATGCCGACCGCGAGCATGCCGTCGGCGACGTCCTTCGTGACGACCGACCCCGCGCCGGTCGCCGCGCCTTTGCCGACCTTCACCGGAGCCCGCAGCAGCGTGTCCGACCCGATGAAGGCATCGTCGCCGATCTCGGTGCGGTGCTTGCGAGCGCCGTCGTAGTTGAGGGTGATCGTGCCGGCACCGATGTTCACGCGCTCCCCGACATCCGCGTCACCGACGTAGCTGAAGTGATGCATCTTGGTCTTCGCGCGAAGGCGCGCGTTCTTCACCTCGCCGAAGTTCCCCATCTCGACGCCGCGCTCGAGATACGCGCCCGTTCGCAGATGCGAGAACGGTCCGATCCGCACGTCGTCCTCGAGCGTGGACCCCTCGATCACGGACGCCTCGACGCGGCAGCGCTCGCCGACGCGGCTGTCGCGCACGATCGAGTACGGGCCCACGACACTGTCGGCCCCGATGCTCGTTTCGCCTTCGAGCACGCAGCCGCGCGCGATCACCGCGTCCGCCGCGATGCGGACGCCGGCGTCGACCGATGTCGAGTCAGGATCGAGAAAGGTGACCCCCGCGAGCATGTGCCGCTCGCGCACGCGGCGGCGCAACACCGCGTCGGCAGCAGCGAGGTCGACGCGTGTGTTCACGCCCATACCCTCGGTCGGGTCGTCCGCGCGGTGCGCCGCCACGCGCTCGCCGTCGGCGATCGCGATCGCGGCGAGATCGGTGAGGAAGATCTCGCCCGTCTCGTTCTCGCGTAGACGGGGCGCGGCCGTGCGCAGCCACGCGAGGTCCATGGCGTAGGCACCGAGGTTCGACTCGGGCAGCAGGCGCTCTTCCGGGGAGGCGCTGCGCACTTCGACGATCCGCCGGACGTCGCCCGCTTCGTCCCGCACGATGCGCCCGTAGGAGTTGTCGGTGCCGACCTGGGCCGTGAGCAGGACGAGGACCGCACCCCGCTCCAGGAGCAGCTCGCGCATCCGCTCGAGCGTCTCGGCGCGCAGCACCGGCGTGTCGCCGTACACCACGAAGGCCACACCGTCGCGCGAGTCGGTCGCCGCGAGCGCCACCCGGACGGCGTCTCCCGTGCCCCGCGGGGGCTCCTGGAGGGCCACCGTGGCATCAGCTGGGACCACCGCGCGCGCAGGCTCGCTCTCGCGTGAGAGCACGACGACCGGGTGGGCGCCAACGGCGGCGCAGAGGTCAAGGACGTGCGAGAGGAGTGGCCGCCCGGCCGCCTGGTGCAGGACCTTGCAGGTCTTCGAGCGCATGCGCGTCCCCAGGCCCGCGGCCAGGACGAACGCCAGCGCCGTATGGCTCAAGAGCCACCCATGGTAGTGGGAGTGCGAGGAGCGGCTTTGCCGCGACGAGCCGTCCCCGGCCCCCACGAGCACCGCAGCCGGAGGCGGCGGAGCGAGTAGGGGTAGAAGGCCAGCAGGCCGACGGCCTGCTGGGGCGGAAGGACTCGAACCTTCGGTCGGGGATTCAAAGTCCCCTGCCTTACCACTTGGCCACGCCCCAATGCGTTGGGAAACTCTACGGTTTCGGCCCTCGCGCACGTCGCGACGAGCCCCTTTGACAGCAACGTGACAGCAACGCCGAACGAGATTTCACCGAACGACCCCGAGAACGGCGTCCAGCTCGTCAGCAGCGCCGCGCTGCATCGTCGGCGTGACGTGCGAGTAGAGGTCGAGCGTGACGGCGATCGTCGAGTGGCCGAGCATCTCGCTCGCGATCTTCGGGTGGACGCCCCGCCCGAGGAGCAGGCTCGCGGCCGTGTGCCGGAGGTCATGGAAGCGGATCCGCGGCAGGCTGGCCCGTTGGAGCGCCGCCTGGAAGGTGTGCGTCACGCGCGTCCCGCGCATCGGCCGCCCTTCGCTGTTCGTGAATGCGAGATCGAGGTCCGTCCAGGCGTCCCCGGCGAAGATGCGCTCCTCAAGCTGCCGCGTGCGATGCCGGCGGAGCGCCGCGACCGCTGCCTGAGTGAGCGCGATCTGGCGCCGTGACCGCGACGTCTTCGGCGGCTGGAAGTCATAGCCGCCGCCCCTGCCGCGGTGTAGTGCCTGCTGGACGCTCGCCGTACGGCCATCGAGATCGACATCGATCCATCGCGGCCCGAGGAGCTCCCCCTGACGCATCCCGGTCGTGAGCGCAAGCGTGTAGAGCGCCTCGTGGCGCGTCCCGGCGACCGACTGAGGAACGCCCGCACCTGCTCAGGCGAGAGCGTCGTCATCTCGTGACGGGCGATCCGCGGCGCCTGGACGAGCGAGGCGACGTTCCGGGCGACGTGCCGCCACCGTGCGGCCCGCTCCAGCGCACGGTGCAGGACCGCGTGCAGCTGGTGGACGCTCGCGGGGGCGGATCCAGCGGCGAGCCGCTCGGCGTAGAGGCGCTGGAGGTGTTCGGGACCGAGGCGCACGAGCGGGACACGTCCGATGTAGGGGACGGCGTGGAGGCGGACGAGTGACTCGTATCGGCGCCACGTGCTCGGACGGAGCGTCGATCGTGCGCCGTCGAGCCATGTCCCGAGAAATGTCCCTGCGGTCCGCCGCTCGTCGGGCAACGGGAGCCCCGCCCCTACGTCCGCGCGCGCCGCGTCGAGGCGTCGCTGTACCTCGCGCCGGGTCTGGCCGTAGTACGCGCGCCGCTTCCCGTTCGCTTCGATCAGGGCGCCGACCCACCGGCCATCCTTCCGCTTGTAGGTCGTTCCTTCACCGTCACCGCGCCTACCTCTTCTCATCGCTTCCCCCTGCCTTTCTCCGCGCCCTTGCCGTGACCTTTCCCCTGTGCCCTGAGTCGGCGCATCTGACGCCGTGCCCGGCATCGGTCGTCGTGGAAACGCTTTCGCGGGTCAGTCACCTCGAAGAACCGTGGGCATCCCTCGCAGCGTCGCACCGGTGTCCGGGCCACCATCGTCTCGGCGAGCGCGTAGTAGACGAAACCCATTAGGTCCTTCGCGCGTGAGACGAAGTCGATCTCGTCGGCTGTGAACGACTGTCTCCCGAGCGTGCGTGCAGCGGTAACCCGAACACGCACGTCGCCGCGCTCGAGCCCGTCGTCGAGGAGCCACGAAGGCAGATCGTCGCGCATCCGACGAGCTCATCGTCTGTTGGGCGCGCGTCTCGCTCAACCCACGGCGGCGGCGGGTAACGCGAGGGGTCCCGCGAGAGCACCTTCCTGATCTTCGGCGTCCACTCGTCGCGCAGCTCGCGCACTCCGGCGGCGCCGCGAACCGCGACCTTCTGCAGCGCGCCATAGAGCTCGAGCATGCATTAGAGGGTTGTGGATGGGGCCCGCTTGACCCGGTCGCCCACACTGGGTCCGGGCTCTCGGGGAGGGATCTTAGTTTGGGACGCACTGCGCCGGCCTTTCACTGCTGCTTCTCAGTGGCCGCGCCACACGGCTCGCCGACGGCCGGATCGCGCGCACGTAGACCGCGCGCGGCGTGACCCTCCCTAGACTCAGCCACCAGATGAGAGGCGCCCGGTGAACTGCCCGCGCTGCTCGACGCCGGCGGCGGATGATGCGAAGTTCTGCGCGAACTGCGGCGCACCGCTGCCGCGCCCACGTGAGGCCGAAGGCGAGCGTCGCGTCGTCACGGTGCTGTTCTGCGACGTGAAGGGCTCGACCGCCCTCGCGGAGTCACTGGATCCGGAGGACTGGGCGGCGATCATCGGTGGCGCGTTCGATGCGCTCACCGAGCCGATCCGTCACTACGAGGGGACTCTGGCGCGGCTCATGGGCGACGCGGTCCTCGCCTACTTCGGCGCGCCGGTCGCGCACGAGGACGATCCGGAGCGCGCCATCCTGGCCGCGCTCGAGATGCGCCGCGCCGCGGCGGCCTACAGCGACCGGCTGCGCGTGGAGCGGGGGATCGGAGAGCTCGGCATCCGCATCGGCATCAACACCGGCCTCGCGGTCCTCGGTGAGGCGGGCCGTTCGCAGGGCATCGAGTACACGGCGATGGGCGACGCGGTGAACGTGGCGGCGAGGCTGCAGGCCGTGGCCTCCGAAGGCGGGATCGTCGTGGGCGAGAGCACCCACCGGGCGGCGGCCGAGGCCTTCGAGTTCCGGGCGCTGGACGAGATCGAGGTCCGCGGCCGCAGCGCGCGCGTCCGCGCCTACGAGGTGCTCGGTCCACGCTCGCACTCCGATCGGGCACGTGACGTCCCGCTGGTCGGCCGCCAGGCCGAGCTCGCGATCCTGCGCTCGACGCTCGACGAGCTCCGCACCGGGCGCGGGCGCGTCATCGCGATCGTCGGTGAGGCCGGCCTCGGTAAGAGCCGGCTCCTGGACGAGCTGCGTCGAGAGTGGGAGGGGGACTGGAGCGACGCACGCGGGCAGTCTTACGGAGCGTCGCGACCGTTCCTCTTCGTGCGCCAGCACCTACGCCACTGGAGCGGCGCGTCCGACGCCGACACCACCGATGAGGTGCGCGAGAAGGTGCGTTCGCTCGCCGAGGAGGACGCACCGGATCCCGAAGCGTCGCGCGCGGCGGTCGACGCGCTCTTTGCGGTGGATGCGGTGGAGACCTCCGGCATCGCCGGACAGGCGCTCCGGGACGAGATCCTGGCATTGATCGAGCGCGTCATCGTCCGGCGCTTCGCCTCACGGCCGGCGGTCGTCTGCTGCGACGACCTGCACTGGAGCGACCCCTCGTCGGTGGACCTCCTGGTGCGAGCGTTCGGAGCGGCCGAGCGTGTCCCGGTGCTCTTCCTCTGCACGTTCCGCCCCGACCGCCAGTCTCCCGCGTGGCGGCTGCGGCAGACGGTCGAGACCGATCTGCCGCACCTCTGGACCGAGGTCGCGCTCGCGCCGCTGCCGGCCGTGGACGGGGGGGAACTGCTCGCGCGGACGCTCCGGGGCGCGGACCTGCCGAAGGCGCTGCGCGAGCGGATCCTGGAGCGCGCCGAAGGTAACCCGTTCTTCATCGAGGAGATCGTCCGCGCGCTCATCCACGAGGGCGTCGTCGAGCGCGCCGCGGACGGGACCTGGAAGGTCGAGCGCGACAGCGCCGAGGTCCGCCTGCCGGAGACGATCCAGAGCGTCGTGACCGCGCGGATCGACCGCCTGGACGAGTCTGCCCGGCGCACGCTGCAGTCGGCAGCGGTCATCGGCCGGACCTTCGCGCGTCCGGTGCTCGCCCGGGTGAGCGGCGCGGACGGGCAGCTCGACCGCGACCTCGCGACGCTCCAGCGCGTCGATCTCATTCGGGAGGTCGCCCGCCTGCCCGAGCGCGTCTTCGCCTTCCGGCACGCGCTGACCCAGGAGGCCGCCTACGGATCGATCCTGCAGCGGCGCCGCCGCGAGATGCACCTCAGCGTCGCGTTGACGCTCGAGGAGCTTCATGCCGACGGGCTCGAGGACTACGCCGGTGTGATCGGGCGCCACTACCGCGAGGCCGGTGATGCCCGGGCAGTGTCTCATCTGCGCTCGGCGGGGGACCGTGCGATGCGCCTGTATGCACTCGAAGATGCCATCGCGCGCTACTCGGAGGCGCTCGATGCTCTCGGCAAGGTGCAGACCGGCGCTGCGACGGTCATCGCGCTCTACGAAGGTCGTGGGCGCGCCTACGAGCTCCGCGGGGACCACGCGTCGGCCTACGCGGACTGGGAGAAGCTCGAGGCGCTCGGCCGCGAGCGCGGCGACCGCAAGATGGAGCTGAGCGGCCTCGCCCGTCGCATCACGCTGCACGCAACGCCCACCGCGCGCCGGGATGTCGAGGAGGCCGGACGGCTGAATGAGCAAGCGCTCCCGCTCGCCCGCGAGCTCGCCGATCCCGAGCTCCTGGCGCGGTCGCTGTGGAACGAGATGCAGATCACGTCCTGGCGATCGGATCAGGTCGCCGCGCTGGCCATCGGCAGGGAAGCCGCGGCCGTCGCGCGGGCCGCTGGGCTGCGCGAGCTGCTCGCCTTCATCCTGAACGACGCCGCGCGCCGTGCGGGCAACGGTGCGTCGAACGAAGAGATCGAGCGCAACCTGATCGAAGCAGGCGAGATCTTCCGCCAGCTCGGGAACAAGCCGATGCTCGCCGACAACCTCAGCACGCGGTCGTACCAGGCCGCGTACAGGGGCGATTACGAGACGGCGATCAGATCGAGCACCGAGGCGCTGCGCGTCAGCGTCGAGACCGACAACCCCTGGGGCCGTGCCTTCAGCCGCTTCGGCATCGGGCACGTCTACTTCGATCGCGGCGACTGGGGCGCGGCGATCGCGGGCCTCGAAGAGGCGCTGGTGGACGCGCAGAAGGCCGGCTTCATCGCCGTGCTCGTCGGTCCGCGCGCGGATCTGGCGTGGTTCTACCGCGAGGCCGGGGACAGCGAGCGGGCGCGGGCGCACCTCGCCGCGGCCGACGAGACCGCGGCAAGCCGCTTCGTGGACTGGCGTCGCTGGACCCTCGCGCACCGCGCGCTCGAGGCAGCCGAGGAAGGCCGCCACGAGAAGGCCGAGGAGCTCGCGATCGCCGCGTTCGCCGCACTGGAGATGCCGCACGTGCCGATCGGTGCGGTCTACGCGCGCATGGCGAGGGCCACCGTGCTCCTCGCCCGCAACGACCACGAGGGCGTCGTCGCGCTCGCACGCGAGTCCTACGACGACCAGACCCGGTCCGGATTCGCGTCCTACCGGCCGGACTGGGGCCGGTACGAGGCGGACTCGCTGCGTGCCCTCGGCCGGCTCGACGAGGCCAGCGCCCGGCTCGATGTCGCGGAGCGCGAAGCGATCGAGCTCGACGCGCAGCGATCGCTCTGGCGCATCTACGCCTGCCGCGCGCTCATCGCGGACGAGCATGGCCGTGCGGCGGACGCGCGTGCGGCTCGCGCGCGGGTGCGCGAGATCGTCGAGCGGATCGCGCGCTCCCTCGAGCCAGTGGGCCTCACGGGGCGGTTCGTGGCCCGTGCCGACGTCGCCGAGATCCTCGGCCGGCCGTAGCCGAGGCTACTGGCTCGCCACCAGCCGGATGATGCGGTCTCCCGCACCGTTGCTCGTCGTCACGTAGAGCGCAGCATTCGGTCCCAGCACCGGCGAGCGAAGCCGACCGTACTTCCGGTCC
>JACDAF010000045.1 GCA_013695575.1 Chloroflexota bacterium
CGCTCGCCACGACCGTCGGCCGGAGCCCGAGCCCTTGCGCTGCCGGGTAGGGCGGCCGCTGCCGCGCCATCGCCCGCTTCGACTCGAGCACCGCGAGGAGCGCGGTCTCCTCCCCGCCCATGAAGCCTCCGGTGCCGCGCACGACCTCGATGGACAGGCCGTCGCGCGACGACGACCACGACTCCTGCGCTGGCGCGTCGGGCCTCAGGTACAGGAAGGCGCGGCGCGCACCGACCGCACGCGCGGCAAGGACCACGCCGGCCAGGACCGTCTCGGCGTTCCGCTCGAGGAGCGTACGCGAGAGCGGGCTGTCCGGGTCCGCGTCGTAGGCGTTGGCGATGACGAAGGCGTCGCCGCCCGCGGCGTTCGCGCGGGCGGCCCGAAGCTTCTGCGCGAGGGGGAATCCAGCGCCACCGCGGCCGCGGAGACCGGAGCGCTCGACGCGTTCGATGATCTCGTCGGGGGAGAGCGTCGCCGCTCCCTGCGGCACCGCGGCTGCGAGGAGCCGCACGACCGCGTTAGCGCGCATAGGCCGGTTCCGTCGGATGATGCGCGTCGGCCTCGCGCAGCCGGTCGTGCGCAGGCGGCGGCGTGACCTCGGGCCAGGTGCCCGCGATCCCGAGGCCGCCCGTGTACTTGCGACCGCCGCGCGGTACCGCAGTTCCCTTCCCGAGTGGCGCCCCGCGGAAATTCGGCAGCAGCGAGGCCGTCGTGTAGATGTCGGTCATCGTGCGCGGCGTGTCGGCCATGAGCAGCTCGGCGACCGTCCATGGCAGGTATCCGTACGCCTCGTGGATCTGATACAGGATCCGCGTCAGACGGTCGGGACCCTTCGGCGTCTCGGCGAGGATCCGCCGCGCGGCGCCGAGGTCGAGCAAGACCTCCTCCTCCGCGGGGACGGTCGTGACCGCGGTCGACAACGGACGCCGGGCACCGTAGGGCGCGGCGGCGATCATCCGGATCTGGTAGTACGAGGCGCGGGGCGCGATCATCGGCCGCTTGCGAAAGCCCTGGCGGAACCGGTACGAGATCGAGATCGCGCGCGGCGGGCAGGCCTTCTCGCACATGAGGCACGACTCGCACTTGAAGATGCTCGTCTCCGGCTCGAGCAGCAGCGCGATGAGACCGCGGGAACGCTCCGGCAGCTCCCGCTTCTCGTACGGGTACTTGCGGGTCACCGGCCGCGGTCGCACGACATGCTCGAGCGTGCGGAGCATCCCGCTCAGGATCCCTCTCATGTCGCTCGTCCCGCGATCAACGGTCGACGTCGCCGAGCACGATGTCGATGGAGCCGAGGATGGCGACGACGTCACCGACGAGCCGCCCGCGCAGCAGCCATGGCAGGATCTGCAAATTCACGAACGACGGGCCGCGGTACTTCGCGCGGAATGGGTTCGGTGAGCGGCCGTCGCTGATCATGTAGACGCCCGTTTCGCCCTTTGCGCCTTCGACCGTGTAGTAGGACTCGCCGGGCGGGCACTTCCAGACGTGGCCGAGCCGGGCACGGACGGAACCGCCGGGCAGCTTGTCGATGCACTCGCGGACGATCTGGATCGCGAGCCGCATCTCGCCAAGACGCACCCGATAGCGCGCGTACGCGTCGCCTTCGCTCGCCACCACCGGCTTCACCGTCGTCAGCTCGGGGTAGATGGAGTACGGGCGGTCACGGCGGAGATCCCAATCGACGCCGGAGCCGCGCAGCATCGGTCCCGTGACGCCGTACGCCTTCGCGATGTCCGGGGGGATGACCCCGACGCCCATCGTCCGCTCGAGGAAGATCTCGTTCTGGTCGAGCAGCGTCACGTAGTCCTGGTCGATGTGCTTCTCGAAACGGTCGAGGAACCTGCCGAGCTTCCCGAGCAGTCCGGGCGGAAAGTCGTAGAGCAGGCCGCCCGGCCTGTAGTAGTTGAAGTTCATGCGAGACCCGCAGATCTCCTCGAACATATCGAGGATCTCCTCGCGGTCTCGGAAGCACCAAAGCACCGGCGTCGTCGCGCCGACGTCGAGGCCGAAGGTCCCCAGCCACACGAGGTGCGACGCGCAGCGCGAGAGCTCGTCGACGATCACCCGCAGGTACTCCGCACGACGCGGGACCTCGATGCCTCCGATGGCCTCCATCGCGCCGGTGTAGGCGTGCTCGTTCAGCATGTTCGAGACGTAGTCCGCCTGGTCCGCGTAGCGGATGCCCTGGTGGTACGTACGCCACTCGAAGATCTTCTCGAGCCCGCGGTGCAGGTAGCCCATCACGGGCACGCACTCGACGACCTTCTCGCCCGAGAGCTTCAGCACCAGCCGCAGGACGCCGTGCGTGGACGGATGCTGCGGGCCCATGTTGAGGATGAGCTCTTCCGTCTCGAGCCCGTCGTCGGTCTCGATCGTCGGCAGCTCGATCGGGGTCCCGCCCCGGATCCCGAGGGTCTCGGTATCGGTAGTCACCGGCACAGTCAGTGTAGGCAGGATCCTCGTCGCTGCGACCGGGTCCCTCCGTCCAAGAGATCCCGGCCCGCCGCGGGTGCCCCTACTCCTTGCCCTCGGGAGCGGGATTCTCTGGCCAGCGCGTGGGCGATCGCGAGATCAGGCCGCCGTACATGGCGAACGGCTGGGTCGGTGGGACCCGCAGGCGCCGCGGCAGCACGCGCATGCCCTGACCATCGATGACTTCGCACTCGTGTGTCACATGAACGGTCCTGTTCGCGCGCATCTTCGCGACGGTGAGGCCGAGCCGGAACTCGTCGCCGAGCTCGACCCAGTTCAAGAGCAGGATGTTGTCGACGAGGGAGCTCATCGCGAAGTCGCCCATCATCGACGACATCCCGAGCATCTCGGGGTTCTCGTGGTTGTACACCGCCGCGATCTGATTTTCCTTCATGAGCGCGATCAGGGCGTGGAAGAAGTCGCGGAACAGCCGGCCGCGCGTGCCGAGGCTCGAGCCATAGGTAGAGAGGCTGTCGATGACCACACGAACCGGACGGAACTCCGCGACGATCTGCTCGATCGTGTGGAAGTGATGATCGACCTCGATCTCCTGCGGCGGGTCGAAGTGGAGCTTGACGAGACCGCGGTCGATCAAGGGCTCGAGGTCGATGCCGATCGTGCTCGCGTTCCGAATGACCTGCGGGATCTGCTCGTCGAGCGTGAGCATGAGGCTGCGCTCCCCGCGGCGAGCGCCCTCGGCAATGTACTGCAGGGCCATCACGCTCTTGCCCACGCCCGAGATGCCGGCGACGACCGTCGTGCTGCCATGGAAATAGCCGCCGTTCACGATCTCGTCGAGGCCGGGGACCCCGGTGGAGGCGCGTTTCGTGGTGTCGAAGGCCGCGGCTCGATCGCGCGCAGCGACCCTCGGCGCCTGGACGCGGCGGTACGCCTCGATGCCTCTCCCGTCGATGATGCGGAAGGAGTGCCGGCCCATCTGGTAGTCGTGTCCCCGGGACTTCGCGATCTCGAGCGACCGCACCGACGCGCGCGCGACGTCCTCGAGGGACAGCCGGATCACCGTGTCGGCGATGGACTCTTCCGGCAGCGCGGATCCGTCCCGCAACGCGGCGGCCTCGAGTGCCAGCACCGGCGTGAGATCCTCGCGCTGCAGCCCCTCCACAAAGACGTGGAACGCTTCGCGCGGCTCCAGCACGTCCGTCCCCATGCCGGCCACGCCGTCCACGAAGATGCGACGCGCTCTCATCTTCGCGGCCTGCTCCAGCAGGAGGCTGTCGGCCTGCTGGATCTCCTGGCGAAAGACCTCGCGCGTCGTGAAGATGATCCGGACGCGTCCGTCGCGCTCGAGCGCGGGAAGGTCCCAGCCAAAGCCCGCGGCGTCGCGGATG
>JACDAF010000048.1 GCA_013695575.1 Chloroflexota bacterium
CTCAGCCATACCTTCGCCATGACCTCCGCCGTCTTGTTCGTGGTTCCTCAGGACGTGGCGTCAGAGCAAGACCACCGCGTCGTCCTCAGCGCGGCCACTCTAACTCGCAAGGGGGATCGCGCCGCGCCTACGGGGAGTTTCCTGCTGCCCCGCCGAGTTGACCTAGCCTTCGCGCGATGACCGGCGAGCAGTCACTCGGCGGGAATCTCAACGACGCGGTCCACGTCGGCGGAACGGTACGTCGCCGCGCAGGACCGTGGACGCCAGCGGTCCACGCGCTGCTGCGCTTTCTCGATCAAGCAGGCTTCGAAGCGCCGCGCGTCGTCGGGATGGACGAGCGCGGCCGCGAGGTCCTCGAGTACATCGATGGAGAAGCGTACGCGGGAGATCCTGTGCCGCTGCCAGACGCGGTGTTCCGGGACGACCACATGGCAGGGGCTGCGAGCCTGCTGCGCCGCTATCACGACGTCGTCGCGCGCTTCGTCGCGCCAGCGGATGCGAGGTGGCGTCTGGTCGGTCCCGAGCCACACGAGTTGATCTGTCACAACGACTGGTCGCCGTGGAATGCGCTGTTCCGGGAAGGCCGGTTGGCGGTGATGCTCGACTGGGACCTGGCCGGGCCGGGGCCTCGTCTCTGGGACATCGCCAACGCGGCCTACGCCTGGGCGCCGCTGATCTCTAGCGCGCGCGCAGTGCCCGGGATCGACGAGCGCGCGCGACGTCTGCGCCTCTTCTGCGATGCATACGGTCTATCGGACCGCAGCGGCCTCATCGCAGCGTTGCGCGCGCGACTGATGTACGTGGGCAGCTTCATCGATGAGCAGGCCCGACTCGGAGATCCGGGCATGATGAAGCTCGTCGGCTGGGACACGCCTCGCAAGATGTTCGTCGATGATGTTGGTTACCTCGACAAGCACCGAGCACTCCTGGAACGCGCACTCGCCTGACACTCGATGGCGTTACAGAATCGTCTTGTCCAGGATCGTTCTGTCCGTCCTCAGAAGGCAGCCAGCTGACGTACCTATCCGAGGTCGCTTCTCGGCGAAGTGACGATGCGCCCGATGTGCTTCACGTGCGATCGCTCGTGGTTGGCGAGCCACCGCGCGTACTCCAGCACCGTCCGTTCACGTGGCCTTCCGGCGCCTGTCACCGTTGCACTACGTGACCAGCCCGCCGTTGGCAACGGCCGTAGGAGAGCCAAGAGCCCGGCACGCTGCCTCGTAAAGGCACGAAACGAGGGTGCGAATTCCAGCTCGGGATAGTTCGTGCTCTTGATCCAGGTCGTGGGATTCATCGCTCGGATCGTTGGCCGCTCTTCGGCGATGATCGTCGCAATGTACTTACCCCACATGTCAGCGCATGAACGAAGATGCGCAAGCACATCGTTGAGGGACCACTCGCCGCGGCTCGGGGACTGGTGCAATCGAGCTCGCGGCAGACCCGCGGTAAGCTCGGCGATGGCCTTCGGCTGCTCCGTGAGCTGGAGCAGGACCTGGTCGATCGCGAGCGGTCTGTCGTACACGGGGACATGTTGGGCGTCCCGCCTCGATCCGTGTGCGACCGCCCCGAATGGTGCCAGGACGAATGACACCTGAGAGCCAGAAGGAGGGCAAGGACGAATGAGCGCCGCAGCCGATAAGTTCCCCGACCAGAAAGGCCGGACCACCCGCATCTCCCGCGTCCTCGACGCGCCGCGCGAGCTCGTGTTCGAGGCCATGACCGAGCCTGAGCACCTCGTGCACTGGCATCACGCCGGCGACGGCTGGACGACCCCGTTCGCGGAGGCCGACCTCCGGCCGGGCGGAGCGCTCCGCATCGGCTACGCGTCACCTGACGGGAAGGAGAGCTTCGTCCTGGAAGGTGCCTATCGCGAGGTCGTCGCGCCGCAACGTCTCGTCTACGAGATGACAGACGGACGGTCGGTCATCACGACGCTCGAGGACAGCGGCGGCAAGACCAAGGTCACCATCGAGCTCACCCTCGAGACGGAGAATCCGGAAGAGATGCAGCGGCAGGGCTGGAGCGAGCACCTGGCCAACCTCGCGAGCCATCTCGCGAAGGCGTAGCCGAATCGCTCACTCGACCCCGACCGCACGCAGCACCGCTCCTACGAGCACTCTTATCAGTCGCGACGATCGCGCAGCTCGCCCCGGATCACTTTTCCCGTCGTCGTGAGCGGGAGCGCATCGATGTAGCG
Source organism: Chloroflexota bacterium (assembly GCA_013695575.1). Classification (GTDB taxonomy): domain Bacteria; phylum Chloroflexota; class Limnocylindria; order P2-11E; family P2-11E; genus JACDAF01. The sequence continues at coordinate 2,198 of JACDAF010000048.1, forward strand.
CACCTGCCGCGGGTATTCGTGCGCGCCGAGGCGCCGGCGGACGTGATCCTGGAGCTCGCGCGTCAGCGCGTCACCGGGCGCATGTCCGTCCGCGAGAACGATGTACGCCTTCACGATCTCGGTGCGCTCGGGGTCGGCCGCGCCGACGACCGCCGCCATGCGCACCGCGGGGTGCCCCAGGAGGCAGTCCTCTATCGGACCGGGGCCGATACGGTATCCGGCGCTGGTGATGACGTCGTCGTTCCGACCCACGAAGGTCACGAACCCGTCCGCGTCCATGCGCCCCAGGTCTCCCGTGATGAGCCAGTCGCCGATGAACTTCTCGCGCGTGGCCTCGGGCCTGTTCCAGTACTCGAGGAACATCACCGGGTCGGGCCGACGTACCGCGATGTGGCCCAGCTCGTCAGGCGCGACGACAGCACCGCGGTCGTCGACGATGCGCACGTCGTGCCCGGGCACGGCGCGCCCGATCGCCCCCGGCTTCGGATCGAAGAGTGCCTCGCACGAAGAGAGCACCATGTTGCACTCGGTCTGTCCGTAGAACTCGTTGATCGTCAGTCCGAACGCTTCGCGGCCCCACTCGAGCAGCTCCGCGCCGAGCGTTTCGCCCCCCGAGGCGACCGACCGGAGGTCGAGCCGCCATCGAGCGCGGATGTCCCCCGCGGCTCGCAGCATCTTCAACGCGGTCGGCGGGAGGAAGACGTTCCGCACCCGGTGGCGCTGCATGAGGTCGAGTGCCGCATCAGGTGTGAACTTCTCGAAGCGGCGGGCGATGACCGGGATCCCGTGATGCCACGCCGGGAGGAGGACGTCGAGGAGGCCGCCGATCCAGGCCCAGTCTGCCGGCGTCCACAGGAGATCGCCCGGCGCGCCCAGCATGTCATGGGAGACCTCGACACCCGGAAGGTGGCCGAGCAGTACCCGGTGCGCGTGAAGCGCGCCTTTCGGCGGGCCCGTGGTCCCGGAGGTGTAGATGATCAGCGCGGGATCGTCCGCTCGCGTCTGCGTCGCGGTATGTCGGTCGGCGGCGGTCGCGAGCGCGGCGTGGAAGTCTTCCGCTCCGGCGGCGTCCCCATCGATGCAGAGGATCGTCTCGAGCTCGGGCAGGTCCGAGCGGATCCCGGCGAGCTTAGCAGCGCCCGCGCTGTCCGTGACTACGAGCCGCGTGCCGGAGTCCGCGAGGCGGAAGCGGAGCGCGTCGACACCGAACAACGTGAAGAGCGGGACGGCCACCGCCCCGATCTTGTATGCGGCCAGATGCGCGATGGCGGTCTCCGGTGTCTGGCCGAGGAGGATCC
>JACDAF010000057.1 GCA_013695575.1 Chloroflexota bacterium
CGTGAATGCCGACGACCGACCGAGACCGCCCTCTGCGAGTGCTCGCGATCGAGGACGACAGCGATCTGCGCGAGTTCTACGGCGCGACCCTTCGCGACGAGGGTCACGAAGTCCGCCTCGCCGGCAACGGTCTCGAAGGGCTGCGCAACGTCGATTGGGCTCCAGATCTGATCCTGCTCGATCTCATGATGCCGGTGATGGACGGATACGAGTTCCTTCGTCGCCTCCGCGCGTCGCCGGAGGGCGCGCACGTTCCCGTCCTGGTGCTTTCGGCGGCGCTCCCGCCCAGCCGCTCGACGCTTCGGGGCGCCCAGGCCGTGCTCCGGAAGCCGTTCGACTTCGATCGGCTGCTGCGGACCATCGCCCTGTACGGCAACCGGCCGGAGGCGGCTACGAACTAGCGGGCGATCCAATGCCGCGCCATCTCGCGCACGGTGAGCATTCCCGTCATCCCGTAGGCCTCGTGGCCCGGGAGGTGGCAGATGAAGGCATGCGTGCCGGGCGCGAAGGCGATCGTCGTGGTTCGCGAGGCGAACGGCGGCACACTGATCTCGGTCGGACGACCCTCGTGATGGGGCTCCGTCCCGGCGCGATGCGCGGCGTGTTCATCCGGGGAGCCAACGATCCACTCGTGGGCGATCGGATCCTCGTTGCGGAGCGTGATGGTGATCGGGACGCCGGCGGGCACGGTCATGGGCGTCGCCGGAGCGAACCGGCTGTAGCGGAACGTGATGGTCACCTCGCGCGAGGGCTCCGCCGCGGCCCCGGTCGCGCAGCCCTCCAGCACGACGCCCGCGAGCAGCGCGAGCGCAGTGAAACGGCGCCTCATGAACGGGACCGCGCGAGTAACAACCCGACGGTCACGCCGAGCAGCGCGGTGGCGAGCGTGACGGGTGCCCAGGGCGGCGGCGCGTCGAGCGGTGCCACAGGCGCTGCGGGCGCATCGAACCCTGCGGCGACGCGGGAGGGCATCCCGGATCCGCTCGCGTCGACAGCGAGGTCGTAGGTCAGATCGGCTGCTCGCGCATCGACGCGCAGCTTCGTGAGCCACGCGTTGCGCGGCACCCAGGCCATGCCCTCGTCGGCGCGGAGGTCGTTGAGCAGCAGGTCCGTCGCGGCCGCGCTGTGGAGCAGGCCGAGTCCCGCGCGCGGGCCGGGTAGGAGGTTGGGGGTGCGGTCGGTGAGCAGGAACACGTCCGCGTTGACCTGATCGGCCGCCTGCTTGCCGAGCGCGAGGATGCGCAGTGGCACCCACGGGTTCGCGGTGGGGATCGTGATGTGGACCGGCGTCCCGTCGCCGACGCGCTGGCCGCGCTCCTTCGCCGCATCGCCGTCGAACACGGCGGCGAGGAAGATCGGGCTGCGCTTCGCATAGAACTCGAGCACCTCCGGCGCGTCGGGCGAGAGGCGGAAGCCGCGGTCGGTCGCCCACACTGAGACGTCGTGCGAGCCACCCTTCAGGACCGTGATATCAAGCGCGTCGATGCGCTTCTCGAGCAGGACCTCCGCGCGCGCCGGTGCGGGGGCGGCGAGTGCCGCGACGCTGGACCGCAGCGCCACCGGCTCTGTCTCGCGAATGAGGCGCTGGAGGGTCCAGGCCCCGCCCTTCTGGACGTCGGAGGGGATCCCGGGCAGCGGGATGAGCGTGCCGAACTGGCCGCCGCCGCCTAGGAACTGGAAGGCCGTGACGTAGTGCTCCACGCCGTCGTGATACGCGGCGAGCGTGGTGGTGCGGCCGAGATTGACGGCGCCGTTGGAGCCGATGAGTCCGGCGCAGGCGGCCGCCGGGGTCTGTGCGAGGCCCAGCGACAGGGCGACCGCGGCAAGTGAGATCACTGTCCGACGCATTGGGAGCCCTCCTTCACGCGTGCGCGTGTGTAAGGGCAGACGTCGCCGGCGACGTGTCGGTTCCCGCAGCCCCAAAATAGCCTTCTGTCACTTGGGGCTGTAGCTCAGCGGATAGAGCGCCGCCGTCCTAAGGCGGGCGTCGCCGGTTCGAGTCCGGCCAGCCCCTCACGTGGCCAACACGCGTGGTCGCGCCCGAAGCGGATCTCGGTGAAGATCGCGTGACTGCGCTTCGACGTAGGGAAGCCCGCGCGGGGCGTGGCGCTGACCAGAGCACCCTTCCTATCCACTCGAGCGCGCCGGAGCCTTCTTGGTCAGCTAACCCTCGGCTAAGTCTGGTCGCCGCCGCGTGTCTCGAACTGCCACCGCGTCGCTCCCGATGGCTCGGCCGTGGCGACGCCGAACGCCGTGGTCGGCCTGACTGCGCAGAGATTCCACGGCGGCGGTCCGGCGCTCGGCGCGATGTATTCGGCAGTGAGTGCCCCGCCACTGACGCTCGCGGGCCAGCCCTGCGCCGCGTATCGCTTGGCAAGACGCAGGAGCGTCTGCCGATCGGTGATGCGGACTGCGCCGCCCTCGACGACGAGGTCGATACCGGTGAGCGAGACCGAGAGGACGCAGTCGGGGTTCGCTGCAAGGTTCCGACCCTTACGAGTCCGGGTACTGCTCGTGAAGTAGATCTTGCCGTC